>NZ_JBWGIG010000041.1:0-56671 GCF_056312595.1 Pseudomonas sp. GYB4201
GCTACACTACTTTTTCCACCAGAAAGGAGCTTGGCCATGTACCCCTGCTTCACCTTGAGCGAACCCGCCACCACCCCTCGCTACCGGCCCGCCGTCTCGATCAACGGCGCGATCACGGCCTGGGAGCTGAAAAATCTGGCGCTCAATACCAAGGGGTTTGTCACATGTCCAAAGAACTACTCGGAGTTTCTGCTATAGGCCTGATGGTGGCTGGCGAGTTCTGCGCCATCTACAGCGAGGTCGTCACTGCACGGCTGGCTCACACCGGCCACACTTCCTGGCTTGATTTCCTGATGCCGGCCACGGTGATGTGCGTGGCCGGGTTTTGCCTGATCGCGGCCTACTGGCTGGGGTTTCGTGCGGCCGGTGATATCTGGCTGATCACCGTGGTCTCGGTGACTTCGTTGCTGTTGCTGGAGCCGGTGGTGATCTGGGCGCTGTTCGCCGAGCGGCCGGGGCGGGGTGCCTTGATCGGCTTCTGCCTGGGGGCGCTGGGGATGGTTGCGGCGGTGTGGCTGTAGCGCACCGTTTCCGTAGCAGCCGCCGCAGCCGGCGTCCGGGCGCTGCGCGGTGTGCCAGGTAGCAACCCGCCGGCGGGTTGCGCACGCCCCTGTAGCAGCCGCCGCAGGCGGCGTCCTGGCCTTGCGCGGTGTGCCAGGTGACGCGGCCTGCGGCCGCTGCTACAGCAACCGCTGCGCTCAGCGGGTTGCGCACGCTCCTGTAGCAGCCGCCGCAGGCGGCGTCCGGGCCCTGCGCGGTGTGCCAGGTGACGCGGCCTTGCGCGGTGTACCAGGTGACGACAGGCCGGCGGTATTGGTCCTGATACGCACCCATCACCCCCCGCGCACCACGCGGCCTGGCCGCGTAACCCATCTACGGCAATGTAACAATCAAGAAATACTACCAATTGCGTTTGCGATTGTTATTGAGAGTTATTACCATCAACGCGCCGCACCATGCCGCACCTCGTTTCACAGCGCCTCACCAGGCGCGGGTAACCGCCCCCGACGCTTCGCCCAATCGTCTCGCTCACGCCTGCAAAAGCCTGGCCGGCAGACGTTTGCCCAGAAAAAGTGGCGGGGGCCACTGGCGAAGCGGGGCAGGGCGGGTACCTGAGGGCTGCATGACGCGGCATCACAAAGGCTGCGCCCGGGGCGCAGGAAAAAGACATCTGTCGAACAGATCATGCAAAGGAAGTGGTATGAACGGAAGTAAACGTAGCGGTGCCCTGCGACGCACCCATGGCTTGGTACTGGTTGGCCTGCTGGCGCCATTCCCGCTCAGTGCCCTGGCCGAGACCGTTGCCCAGCCCCAGGCCCAGGCCAGCGCGCCGCTGGAGCTGGACACCCTGACCATCGAGGGCAACAAGCTCTACGACATGCCACCGTCCGAACAGACCGGCGGCTACACCGTGCAGGGCGCCACCGTGGGCACCAAGACCCCGGCACCGCTCAAGGACATTCCGCAATCCATTTCCACCTACACCAGCGAGTACATCAAGGACCGCAAGTTCGTCCACCTCGATGACCTGGCCAAGTACACCGCCGGCCTGCGCGTGCTGACCAACGACAGCGGTCGCTCGTCCATCTACTCGCGCGGCTACGAGTACGACGAATACCAGATCGACGGCCTGCCAGCGCCCATGACCAGCATCTTCGGCACCGTGCCGTCGCTGGTCGCCTACGACCGCGTGGAAGTGATGCGCGGCCCGGCCGGCCTGTTCAGCAGCACCAGCGAGCTGGGCGGCATCGTCAACATGGTGCGCAAGCGCCCCACCGCCGACTTCCAGGGCAGCGTCGAGGCCAGCTACGGCACCTTCGACACCAACCACGAGCAGGTCGACGTCTCCGGTCCGCTGGACTCCGAAGGCCGTGTGCGGGGGCGCTTCATCGCCTCGCGTGACGCCAGCAACGGCATGGTCGACTACAACGCCAGCGACAGCGAAACCTACTACGGCGCTCTGGACATCGACCTCGACGACGCCACCCAGCTGTCGTTCGGCCTGAATCACGAAGTGAAGAACATCACGCCCAACAACGGCTACCCGACCGACACCAAGGGCAACCTGCTGAACTTCAGCCGCTCCAAGTTCCTGGGCGCCGACTGGAACTACTTCGACGGCAAGACCACCGACTTCACCGCCGAGCTGACCCACCACTTCGACAACGGCGGCAACGGCCGCGTTGCCCTGCGCACCTCGGACCGCGACGCCGACTACCTGTACGCCTTCACCCGCAGCGGCGTGTCCAGCACCGGCACCGCCACCGAAGGCTACACCGGCCGCGAGTTCACCGAGAACACCGTGTCCATGGACGCCAGCTACAGCCAGCCGTTCGAGGCCATGGGCAACGTCAGCGAGTTCGTGGTGGGCACCGACTACAAGAACTACCACAACTACTACAAGAACGCCGCCGGCACCCTGGGCACCATCAACGTCAACAGCTACGACCCGACGTCGTTCGCCAAGCCGACCGACATCTACGCCAGCAGCACCGCCACCAAGGTTGGCACCCAGTCCGAAGAATACGGCCTGTACTCCAAGCTGACCTTCCGCCCCATCGCCGACCTGGCGCTGATCGGCGGCGCGCGCCTGAGCTACTACAAGGGCAGCGGCTACACCACCACCCTCAAGACCGGCGCGCAGACCGACTACGACCAGACCATCAGCGCCCACGTCACCCCGTACGGTGGCGCGGTGTACGACCTGGACGCCAACAACTCGCTGTACTTCAGCTACTCCCAGGTGTACAAGCCGCAGACCGAGACCAACCAGGCCGGCAACGTGCTCAAGCCGCGCACCGGCGAGCAGTATGAAGCCGGTATCAAGGGCAGCTACTTCGGCGGCGACCTGAACACCCGCGTCTCGGTGTTCCAGCTGACCGACAAGAACCGTGCGACCACCCCTGAAGATGACCCGACCGCGACCTACGACGTAGCGTCCGGCAAGACCCGCATCCGCGGCGCCGAGTTCGAAGTCAGCGGCAAGCTGCTGCCCAACTGGGACGTGCTGGCCGGCTACACCTACATGGACACCCAGGTGCTCAGCGGCGACGCGGTCAGCACCTTCCAGACCATGCCCAAGCACTCCGCCTCGCTGTGGAACAAGTACACCGTCGCCAGCGGCCCGCTGGAAGGCCTGGCCATCGGCAGCGGCGTGACCGCCATGAGCGACTTCTACATGACCACCAGCACCTACACCGTGGCCGCGCCTGGCTACGCCACCGTGGATGCCAAATTGTCCTACCCGATCACCAAGAAACTCACCGCGACCCTGGACGGTACCAACCTGCTGAACCGCGACTACTACTCGCGCGTCGGCTCGGCGGCCACCTTCAACTTCCTCGGCCAGTCCCGCGCCTTCAGCGTCGGCGCCCGGTACGAGTTCTAAGAGGTCCCCATGGACAAGCTCCTGGCACGCAAGGACCTGGGCAGCGAGTCGTGGTGGCAGGCGCTGGCCGAGCAGGGTACGCCCCTGGTCGGCCCGGCGCAGGCCGGGGGGCACGCCGTGACCTTCGTCTGGCGTGACCCCCGCGGCACGGCCGCCACGTCGGCTACACGACGCGTCTGGATCAACATCACCGGTCTCACCGACCACCACCGCCAATGCGCGCCGCAAAGCCTGGCGCGCATCGACGGCACCGACATCTGGCTGTGGCAGACGCGCATCGACGCGAACTGGCGCGGCAGCTACAGCTTCATGCCCTGCGACGACGACCGCGATTTCGATGCCGTCGACGCCCACGGCAACCCCGATTTGAACGCGCTGCGCCCCTGGTGGCGAGCCATGTTCCCGCGCGCGCAGCACGATCCCCTGAACCCCATGCGGCCCTGGACCGGCGGCCGTGGCCTGGGCGTGTCCGGCCTGCACATGCCGCAGGCGCCCGCGCACCCGGCCTGGCTGCCGGTGGACGCCGGCCAGGCGCCGGCCGCCAGCGTGCAGCAATACCACTGGCACAGCTCGCGCCTGGGCAACAGCCGCCGGGTGTGGCTGCTGAGTACCGGCCGCGCCCAGGACCCCAGCCGGCCCCTGGCCGTGCTGCTGGACGGCGCCTTCTGGACCGCCAGCCTGCCCCTGGCCGAGCCGCTGCAGGCGCTGACCGCCAACGGCACATTGCCGGGTGCGGTGTACCTGTTCGTCGACAGCATCGACACCGCCCACCGCAGCGCCGAACTGGCCTGCAACCCGGCCTTCTGGGAAGCCCTGCAGGAAGAATTGCTGCCGCAGGTGATGAGCTGGCAGGCCCACTCGGCGAACCCCGCCACCACCGTGGTCGCCGGGCAGAGCTTTGGCGGCCTGGCGGCGCTGTACGCCGGCCTGCAGTGGCCGCGGCGCTTTGGCTGCGTGCTGGCCCAGTCCGGCTCGTTCTGGTGGCCCCGCGATGACCTTGCGCGGCAGTTGCCCCAGCGCGTCGACGCCGGGCTCGGTCATGGCCAGCCGCTGAAACTGTTTATCGAAGCCGGGCTGCGCGAACCGGTGATCCACCGCGCCAACCAACGCATGGTGCAAGCGCTGCGCGACGCCGGCCTTGCCCCGCAGTACCGCGTGGTCAACGGCGGCCACGATGCCCTGTGCTGGCGCCAGGGCCTGCTCGATGGCCTGGCGGCACTGTGGGCCGACTTTTGCGCGGCGGGTTGAACCGCCGCGACCCTCTCACGACAAGGAACATTCCGTGGAGCAACTCAACCCTTTCGACGACCCGCAACAGGGCTGTCACGTGCTGATCAACGACCAGGGCCAGCACAGCCTGTGGCCGGACTTCTGCGCCGTGCCACCGGGCTGGACCATCGTCCACGGCCCCGCCAGCCGCGAAGCCTGCGGGCAGTGGCTGGAACTGCACTGGCGCGACCTGCGTCCCGCTTCCCTGCGCCGCGCCTTGGGCGCCAACGCTTCCTGAACCGGAGTCACGGATGAACCTGTCAAACCCCGCGCCTGTGACCCCACTGGCCGCTACCCGCCACGAAATGCCCCTGGTGGCCGCCCAGCCGGGCATCTGGATGGCCGACCAACTGTCGCCGCACCACAACGCCTACGCCGTGGCCCACTACGTGGAACTGGCCGGCGCGCTGGACAGCGACCTGCTGCTGCAAGCCATCGAGGCAGGCCTGGCCGAGGTCGACACCCTGCACCTGCACGTCGCCGAGCGCGACGGCCAGCCGCTGCAGTGGTTCGACTTCAGCCGCGCCCCGGCACGCCCCACCTGCGCCGACCTGCGCGGCGAGGCCGACCCGGCCGCCGCCGCACTGGCGTGGATGCGCCAGGACCTGCAGGGCGACCTGCGCGTGGCCAGCGGTGGGCTTGAGTGCGTGAACCGGCTGATGCAGGTGGGCGAGGGCCGCTGGTTCTGGTACCAGCGCTATCACCACCTGGCCGTGGACGGCTACAGCTTCGCCGCCATCACCCGGCGCATCGCCGAGCACTACAACGCCCTGCGTCGTGGCGAGGCCGCCGGCCCCACGCCGTTCACCCCGTTCAGCCAGGTGGTGGCCGAGTACCAGGCCTACCGCCAGGGCGCGACGTGCGAACGCGACGCGCAGTTCTGGCTGGACAAGGGCCGCCAACTGCCGCCGCCGGCCACCTTGTCGAGCCAGCCGCTGGGCGGCCAGAGCGCCAGCAGCCGCGTGCTGCGCCACACCCTGAACTTCGACACCCAGGCCTTCGACCGCCTTATGGCCGACCAGCCGCCCGCCATCAGCCGCGCCGACATGGCCCTGGCGCTGGTCAACCTGTGGCTGTCGCGCCTCAGCGGCCAGGACGCCTTCACCGCCGGTTTCATCTTCATGCGCCGCATGGGCTCGGCCGCCGCCAGCGCCAGTGGCGCGGTGATCAACGTGCTGCCCATGCAGGTCAAGGTCGAGCCCCAGGCCACCCTGGCGGAACTGGCGCAGAGCATCGCCGCCGAGCTCAAGCGCCTGCGCAAGCACCAGCGCTACGACGCCGAACAGATCCAGCGCGACCTGGGCCGCATCGGCGACGCCGAGCCGCTGTACGGCGTGGTGCAGAACCTCAAGCTGTTCGACTTCGCCCTGGACCTGGACGGCATCGCCGGCGTCACCCACACCCTGGCCTCGGGCCCGGTGCGCGACCTGGAAGTGGCGCTGTTCCTGACCCCGCGCGGCGAGCTGTCGCTGGAGCTGCTGGCCAACGCCGAGCGCTACGATGACGCCACCCTGGCCCGCCACCTGCGCAGCCTGAGCCTGTTGATGACGCAGTTCGGCGCCAACCCGCAGCTGCGCTGCGAGGCCGCCAACCTGCTGGACATCCAGGACCTGGCGCTGCTGGCCCGCGCCAACGCCACCGAGCAGCCGCTGACCGACGACACCCTGGTCAGCCTGATGGCCGCCCAGGCGCTGCTGACGCCCCACGCACCGGCGCTGTCGGACGCCCAGTATCAGTTCGACTATCAACAGGTGCGCGAACAGGTGCAGGCCCTGGCCCAACGGCTGGTGGCCCAGGGCGTGGAGCCTGGCGATATCGTCGCCGTGGCCCTGCCACGCTCGGTGTTCCTGTCCCTGGCGCTGATGGCCATTCTGGAGGTGGGCGCCGCCTACCTGCCGCTGGACACCGGCTACCCCGACGACCGCCTGCAGCTGATGCTGGAGGACGCCGCGCCGCGCCTGATCATCACCGACACCGCCCAGGCCGCGCGCTTCGCCGGCGTGGCCAGCTGCCCGGCGCTGCTGCTGGAAGCGCCGCTGCAGCTGGACCCGCACGGCCCGCTGCAGTTCGCCCAGCCGACGCCCGAGCACGCCGCCTACATCATCTACACCTCCGGCTCCACCGGCCGCCCCAAGGGCGTGATCGTCGGCCACCAGGCCATCGTCAACCGCCTGCTGTGGATGCAGCACCAGTACCCCCTGGGCAGCACCGACGTGGTGCTGCAGAAGACCCCGTGCAGCTTCGATGTGTCGGTGTGGGAGTTCTTCTGGCCGCTGATCACCGGCGCGCGCCTGCACATGGCGCCGCCCGAGGCGCACCGGGACCCGGAAGCGCTGCAGCGGCTGTTCAGCGAGCAGGGCGTGACCACCACGCACTTCGTGCCTTCGATGCTGGCGGCGTTCGTCAGTGCCTTGAACGACGACGCCGCCATCGCCCATTGCCGCAGCCTGCGCCAGGTGTTCTGCAGCGGCGAGGCGTTACCGACCGATCTGTCGCAATTGTGGCAGCGCCGCACTGGCGTGCCGCTGCACAACCTCTACGGGCCCACCGAAGCGGCCGTCGACGTCAGCTGGTACCCGGCCCACGGTGACGCCCTGGCCGGCGTGCAGGGCGCCAGCGTGCCCATCGGTTTCCCGGTGTGGAACACCGGCCTGCGCATTCTCGACCGGCGCCTGCGCATGGTGCCGCCCGGCGTTGCCGGCGACCTGTACCTGACCGGCGTGCAGCTGGCCCACGCCTACCTGGGCCGCGCCGACCTGACCGCCAGCCGCTTCGTCGCCGACCCCTACGGCAACGGCGGGCGCATGTACCGCACCGGCGACGTGGCGCGCTGGCTGGACAACGGCGCGGTGGAATACCTGGGCCGCAGCGACGACCAATTGAAGATTCGCGGCCAGCGCATCGAGCTGAGCGAAATCGACCACGCGCTGCTGGCCTTGCCGGGCGTCGAGCAGGCCGTGACCCACGCCCGGGTGCTGGGCGAGGCCCAGGTGGGCGGCGGTGACGCGCGCCAGCTGGTGGGCTACGTGATCGCCCAGGGCGACCGCGAGTTGGACCTGGTTGCCCTGCGCATGGCCCTGGTGGACCGCCTGCCGGCACACATGGTGCCAGTGGCGTTGGTGCAGCTGGATGAGTTCCCGCTGGGCGCCACCGGCAAGCTGGATCGCAAGGCGTTGCCGTTGCCACAGGCCAGCGCCAAGGCCTGCGGCCGTGCACCCGCCGAAGGCCTGGAAACGCAGATCGCCGAGGCTTTCGCCCGGGTGCTGGAGCGCGACGGCGTCAACGCCGAGGACGATTTCTTCGCCTTGGGCGGCCACTCCTTGTTGGCCATGAGCCTGGCCGCCACCTTGCGCCGCGAACTGCAGCGGCCGGTGGCGGTGGGGCAGGTGATGATCGCCTCCACCGTGGAGCGCCTGGCCCAGCTGCTGGCCAGCGAGCAGAGCGAAGACGAAACCCGCCGGGCCGGTTTCGAGAGCGTGCTGCCACTGCGCCAGGGCAACGGCCCGACGCTGTTCTGCTTCCACCCGGCCTCGGGTTTTGCCTGGCAGTTCAGCGTGCTGCAGCGCTACATCGACCCGCACTGGTCGCTGGTGGGTATCCAGTCGCCGCGCGGCAATGGCCCGCTGCACAGCTGCGCCAACCTCGACGCCGCCTGCGATGCGCACTTGCTCACCGTACGCGCCTTGCAGCCCCGTGGCCCGTACCACTTCGCCGGCTATTCGTTGGGCGGTACCCTGGCCCAGGGCGTGGCCGCGCGGTTGCAGGCCGCGGGCGAGCAGGTAGCCTTCCTGGGCCTGCTCGACACCTACCCGCCTGAAACCCAGAACTGGGACGAACGCCAAGGCCGCAACGTGCTCAAGCAGGAGGTGCTGGACGAGGTCAATCGCGAGCGCGAGCTGTTCCTGGCGGCCCAGCAGGGCCTGCAGGATGCGGCCATGGCGGCAGGCGGTGGCGGCATGTTCGACGACATCGAAGCCAACTACGCCGACTCCGTGCGCCTGCTGGCCACGGCGCGCAGCTCGGCCTATAGCGGCGAGGCAACCTTGTTCGTGGCCGAGAAAACCCTGCCTGAAGGCATGGACGTGCAGCAGACCTGGGGGCCGTTCGTGGGCAGTCTCAAGGTGCACCGCCTGCCGTGCGCGCACGTGGACATCATCTCGCCGGCCTCGATGGCGCAGGTGGGGCCGTTGATCAACCGGGCGTTGAAGGCGCTTTGACCCATGACGCGGCCTGGCGGCCGCTGCTACAGAAACCCTGCGCCGTGCGGGGCCCCGTAGCAGCGGCCGCAGGCCGCGTCAGGGGGCACCGCGGCGTGCCGGGAAAGGCGTGGCGCCTTGGACGCGGCCTGGGACCGCTGCTACAACAATCACCAGGCCGCGTCAGCGCCCCAGCGGCACGATCATCGGCGTGCCCGCCACGGGGTCGTCGATGATCACGCACTTCAAGCCATACACCGCCTCGATCAACTCGGGTGTGACGATGTCGGCCGGCTTGCCGCTGGCAAGCACCTTGCCCCCGCGCATGGCGATCAGGTGCGTGGCGTAGCGGCAGGCGTGGTTCAGGTCGTGCAGCACCACCACCAGCGTGTGGCCCTGATCGCGGTTGAGTTCGCGCAGCAGTTCCAGCAGGTCGATCTGGTGGGTGATGTCGAGCCAGGTGGTGGGTTCGTCCATCAGCACCAGCGGTGTCTGCTGGGCCAGCACCATGGCGATCCACACGCGCTGGCGCTGGCCGCCGGACAGGGTATCCACCGGTTTTTCCGCAAGCTCGGCAACGCCGGTGGCCGCCATGGCGCCTTGCACCGCGGCTTCGTCGGCGGCGCTCCAGCGGCTGAACAGGGTCTGGTGCGGATAGCGCCCACGCGCCACCAGGTCGCGCACCAGGATGTCGCTGGGCGCGGTGGAGCTTTGCGGCAGCAGGCTCAGGCGCCGCGCGACCTCTTTGGTCGGATAGCGGCTGATGGCCTGGCCATCCAGCCACACCTGGCCGGCCGTAGGCTGCAGCAGGCGGCTGAGGGTGCGCAGCAAGGTCGACTTGCCGCAGGCGTTGGGGCCGATGATCACGGTCAGTTCGCCGTCGGGGATGTGCACGGACAGGTCGCGGGCCACGACCTTGTCGTCGTAGCCCAGGGTCAGTTGCTCGGCCCAGAGGCGCGAAGGGGCGGGCAGGGCGGTCATCGCTTGCGGGTTTCCCGAATCAGAAGGCCAATCAGGTAGAGCCCGCCGAGGCTGACGGTAATCAGCCCGACGTGCAGTTGGTAGGGCAGGAACAGGCGCTGGGCGGCCAGGTCGGCGGCCAGCAACAAGGCCGCGCCGGTCAGCGCCGCCAGCGGCAGAGTCAGGTGTTGCGAGGGGCTCAGGCGCCGGGCAATCTGCGGCGCCGCCAGGGCCAGGAACGAAATCGGCCCGGCCACGGCGGTGGCGGCGGCGGTGAGTATCACCCCCATCAACAGCAGCAGCAGGCGCGAGCGCTCCACCGGCACGCCCAGGGCGTTGGCGGTGTCATCGCCCATTTCCAGCAGGCGCATGCGCTGGCTCAGTACCAGGCTGCCGGCCAGGGCCCCGGCGATGCACAGCAGCGCCGGCACGGCCTTGGCCCAGGTGATGCCGTTGAGCGTGCCGGCGTTCCACAGGCCCGCCGACAGCGTGGCTTCCAGCGAGCCGTTGACCACGACCCAGGTGTTGAACGACACCAGCATGGCGCGCACGCCCAGGGCGATGATGATCAAGCGCAGGGTGCTGATGCCGTTGCGCCAGGCCAGGCGGTAGACCACCACGGCGGTCAGCAGGCCGCCAATCAGCGCCGCCGAGGCGCTGCCCAGGGTGCTGCCGTGAAACAGCACCAGGGCCACCAGCACGCCGCTGTAGGCACCGGTGTTGAAGCCCATGATGTCGGGGCTGCCCAGCGGGTTGCGCATCAGCGACTGGAAGATCGCGCCGCTGACCGCCAGCGCCGCGCCCAGCACCAGCGCCGCCACCACCCGCGGCAGGCGCCATTGCAGCACGATCAATTGCGTGCCCGGTGCGCCCTGGCCGCCCAGGGCGTCCAGCACCTGGCCCAGGTTCAGCGCCAGGCTGCCGCTGGCCAGCGCCCAGGCGGCCAGGGCCAGGCACAGCAGGGCGAGGGCGGTGGCGGTGAACAGCGGGCGTCTGCTGTGCAATGTGCTCATCAGTTGGCCCCCAGGCGCTGGCGGCGCGCCAACCAGATCAGCACCGGCGCGCCGATAAAGGCGGTCATCACCGACACCCGCAGCTCGCCAACGGTGATCACCCGGCCCAGGGTGTCGGCCAACAGCAACACGGTGGGCGTCAGCAGCACAATGAACGGCAGCTGCCGGCCGTGCTCGGGCCCGGCCAGCCAGCGCGCCAGGTGCGGCATCATCAGGCCGACGAAGGCGATGGGGCCGACCATCGCCGTGGCCGCGCCGCACAGCAGGGTAATCGCCAGCAACCCCAGCAGCTGCGTGCGCAGCACCCGGGTGCCGAGCGCAGCGGCCATGTCCAGGCCCATGCCCAGGCTGTCCAGCGCCCGGCTCAGCCCCAGCGCCAGCAGCACGCCGGCGCCGATGGGCAGGGCGGCGGCCTTGATCAGCTCAAGATTGCGCACGTCCAGCGAACCCGCTTGCCAGTAGCGGATCTGGTCGAACACCAGCGGGTTGAGCAGGGTGATGCCCGAGCCGATGCCTTCCAACACCGCGGTCAGCGCCACGCCCATCAGGGTCAGGCGCATGGGGCTCACGCGGCCCCCGCCGGTGAAGCCGCTGAGGGTTACCAGCAGGTTGGCCAGCAGCGCGCCGATGACCGCGCACACCACGTACTGGTCCGGGCCGTTGACGCCCAGCCAGGCCATGCCCACCACCAGGGCGAAGCTGGCGCCGGCGTTGATACCCAGGATGCCGGGGTCGGCCAGCGGGTTGCGGGTCAGGGTCTGCATCAGCGCCCCGGCCACCCCCAGCGCCGCGCCCGCCAGCAGCCCGGCCAGGGTGCGCGGCAGGCGCGCGTCGGTGATGATCACGCAGTCGACGCTGGTGCAGGCGCCGGTCAGGGCGTCCAGTACCTGTGACAGCGGGGCCAGGTGGGCGCCCATCTGGAGGCTGGCCAGCACGGCGCCCAGCAGCGCCAGGGCGGTGAGGGGCAGGCGCAGGGAAGCTCTCATGGGCGGCCCTGCCGGAGCGGTGCGAACATCGTGAATCGCCTTAATGTATCGATACAAATACGAAGCATTCGTTTATACGACTGATTGGCGAATGCTATCATGTGGCCCGCTTGATAGGTAGTTCGCCTATCGATACAGGCCTGTCGATACAAGGGAGTTTCATGGCCAGACCGTCGATTTTTCTCAACCTCAGCCTGCTGCGCAGCCACCCGGCGTTTCGCGCAGTGTTCCTTGCCCGGCTGCTGTCATTGATCTCCCTGGGCTTGCTGGCGATTGCCATGCCGGTGCAGATCCAGGCCCTCACCCATTCCCCCCTGCAGGTTGGCCTGGCTGTGACACTGGCCGGCACCGGCATGTTCGTTGGGCTGATGTTCGGCGGCGTGCTGGCCGACCGTTATGAGCGACGCCGGCTGATTCTGCTGGCGCGTTCCACCTGCGGCATCGCCTTCGTCGGCCTGTGCCTCAACGCGTGCCTGGCGCAGCCGTCGCTGCTGGCTATCTACGGGCTGTCGCTGTGGGACGGCTTCTTCGGCGCCATTGGCGTCACCGCCTTGCTGGCGGCGACGCCGGCGCTGGTGGGCCGCGAGCACATGGTGCAGGCGGGGGCCATCAGCATGCTCACCGTGCGCATCGGCTCGATTCTCTCGCCCTTGCTGGGCGGGCTGTTGATCAGCGCTGGTGGCGTGGCCTGGAACTATGGCCTGGCGGCGTTCGGCACGTTGATTACGGTGCTGCTGTTGCTGCGCCTGCCGGCGTTGCCACCACCACCGGTGCCGCGCGAACACCCGCTGAAGGCGCTGGCCACCGGCATCGGCTTCCTGTTCGAAAACCGCGTGGTGGGCACCGTGGCGCTGATTGGCGCCTTGCTGACCCTGGCCAGCGCCGTGCGCGTGCTGTACCCGGCGCTGGGCCTGGCCTGGCAGCTGGAGCCCGCGCACCTGGGCCTGATGTACGCGGCCACGCCCCTGGGCGCGGCCATCGGCGCCATCACCAGCGGCCGCCTGGCGGCCACGCCGCGCCCGGGCAAGCGCATGCTGGCCACGGCGCTGCTGGCGTTTGCCGCCATCGCCGGGTTCAGCGTGGTGCCGTCGTTCTGGTTGGCGCTGCTGTGCCTGGCAGGCTTCGGTTATTTGAGTGCGGTGAATGCGCTGCTGCAGTACGCGCTGATCCAGGCGCAGACCCCCGACCACCTGCTGGGCCGGGTCAACGGCCTGTGGACCGCCCAGAACGTCAGTGGTGACGCCCTGGGCGCGGCGTTGCTGGGGGGCTTGGGCTCGTGGCTGCTACCGGCCAACGCCGCCCTGGCGTTCGGCCTGGCGGCGATGGCGGTGGGGCTGGTGCTGGCGCTGGGCATGCGCCAGCTGCGCCGGGTTCAGTTCGACGCCGTGGCGGCCTGAGCGCCGGGCGTGCCGAACTGCGCCTGCAGGCGGTCGAGCAGGTGGTTGGCGCTGTAGTAGTCGAGGCGGAAGGTGTCGGCGCCCAGGGCGTACACGCGCTGTTTGTCGATGGCCGGCAGGTGCGCCAGCAGCGTGTTGCCCAGGATGGCCTTGGTGTCCGCCGGTTCCGCGGCAAACATCAGGAAGCTCTGGCCAGTGAGCGCGTCGGCCATGTGCTCGCCGCCGGCCTGGATGATGTCCTTGCGCTTGCCCATGTTCTGGCTGTTGGCCAGGGCCGGCGAGGGCTCGGCCAGTTCGAAGCCCAGCTGCGCCAGCAGTTGGCCCTGGGGCGAGGCGGCGGTCCAGATGTTGGCCTGGCGCGCGGCCGGGTTGTAGACGAACGCCGACACCGGTTGCGGCGGCAGCTTGAGGCTGTTGCGCAGCTGCGCCTGGCGCTCGGCGAAGGCTTCGATCAGCTGGCCGGACTGGGCTTCATGGCCGGTGGCCTCGCCCAACAGGGTTTCCAGCTGCTGCCAGCTTTTATCGTCGTAGTTCACCACCAGGGTCGGGGCGATGGCCGAGAGTTGGTCGTACAGGGCTATGGCCGAGTCGCCGCCGGTGGCGCTGATCAAAATCAGGTCCGGGGCCTGGGCCGCCACTGCTTCGGCGTTGGCCTCGCCGATGTACAGGCGCTGCACGTTGCGCGCCTTGGCCACCGCGCCCCACTGGCGCAGGTAGCCCTGGTCGTCGGCCACGCGGTTGTTGGGCGTGGTGGCGCCGCTGGCGATCACCGGCGCATCAATGGCAAGCAGCGCGCCGGTGAGGGTCACGCTGGTGGAGACGATGCGCGTGGGCGCGTGGTTGAGCACCACGCTGCCGTGCTCGCCGTTGAGGGTGCGCGGCCAGCCGGCGTCGGCGTAGGCGCTGGCGGCCAGCAGCGGCAGGCAGGCGGCCAGCAGGCACAGGCCGGCGCGCAGGGCAGGGCGGGGGAATCGGATGGGCATGAAGGTAGGCGTCCCTGGTGGAGAATAAATCTCATTTTTATCAATGAGGTGTGTGCCTGCAACCACAAGCACGTATCGCCGCCGATACACGCCCCGTAGCAGCTGCCGCCAGGCAGCGTCCGGGCCCGGAATGGAAATCGCGAAGGCCCTGACGCGGCCTGGCGGCCGCTGCTACAGGGTGGGTTTGTACCGGCGGTGAGACCGAGGTCTCGTTGACAACGTTTCCTGCTATCCATAACCTTAACATGATTGATAGCAATTCTCATTACGAGTCACGAGGCGAACGTCATGACGACACACCACCTGGAAAACGAGCGATACCGTACGCCAGACGGTAGCAAAGAGGCGCAGTTCCTCTTCCGTTCCGGCACGCGCAGCCTGCGCGGCCAAGGTATCTTCAGCCGTATCAATAGCGCGGCCGGCAGCGGCGGCGTGTCCTCCAGCGCGTTTCTCGCCGAAGTCGGCGCCGCGTTGGCGCGGGCGCGCGAGGCCGGCATCGACAACCCCATTGTGATGGGCGCGATCCCCTTCGACACCACCCAGCCGTCCTGCCTGTACATTCCCCGCCAGTGCGCCTGGCGCGATGAGCAGCCAGCGGCTGCTACCCAGGCCGAGGCCGCGCGCCCGGCGGTGCTGAACCAGCGCAGCATTCCCGACGAAGCCGGCTTCAAGGCCGCCGTCAACCAGGCCATTGCCAACTTCCGCTCCAGCACCATCCGCAAGGCCGTGCTGTCGCGTCAGCTCGACGTGCAGCTGACCCAGCCGGTGGATGTCGAGCAGGTGCTGGCCAACCTGGCCGCCCAGAACCCCTCGGGCTACCACTTCCGCGTGCCCATGGCCGACGGCGCCGAACTGATCGGCGTGAGCCCCGAGCTGCTGGTGCGCAAGACCGACGACCAGGTGTTCACCAACCCCCTTGCCGGCTCTGCCAAGCGCCGCGTCGACCCGGTGCAGGACCGCGAAGTGGGCGAGGCGCTGCTGGTGTCCGAGAAGGACCAGTACGAGCACAGCCTGGTGATCGACGACATCCGCCGCGTGCTGGAACCGGTGTGCAGCGAGCTGGAAGTGCCGCCTGGCCCGTCGCTGCTGAGCACCGCCGCCATGTGGCACCTGTCCACCGCCCTGCAAGGGCAGCTGCGCGACCCCAACACCTCGGCGCTGCAGCTGGCCTGCCAGATCCACCCCACGCCGGCCGTGTGCGGCGCGCCCACGCAACTGGCGCGCAAGCTGATCGACCTGGTCGAACCCGAGACCCGCGGCCTGTTCAGTGGCATGGTGGGCTGGTGCGACAGCCACGGCAACGGCGAGTGGGTGGTGACCATCCGCTGCGGCACCGTGCAGCATGACCGCATTCGCCTGTTCGCCGGCGCCGGCATCGTCGAGGCCTCGTGCCCCGAATCGGAATGGAAGGAAACCCAGGCCAAGCTCGGCACCATGCTGGCCGCCTGCGGCCTCGACGCACAGGCGGGCTGCGCATGAGCATCGCTTTCACGCCCTGGCCGGCTGACCTGGCCGCCCATTACCGCGCCCAGGGTCACTGGCTGGACCGGCCAATGACCGACATTCTCGCCCAGCAGGTGCAGGCGCGCCCGGACGCCCCGGCGATCATCTGCGGCGAGCGTATCCTCAGCTACGCCGAGCTGGACCGCCAGTCCGACAACCTCGCGGCCTACCTGCACGCCAGCGGCCTGCGCACTCACGACGCGGCGCTGGTGCAGCTGCCCAACATCGCCGAGTTCTACGTCACCTTCTTCGCCCTGTTGAAGCTGGGCGTGGCGCCGGTCAACGCACTGTTCAGCCACCAGCGCCAGGAACTGCTGGCCTACGCCCGGCAGATCCAGCCCAAGGTGCTGATTGCTTCCAGCCGCCACGCCCTGTTCGCCAACGACGTGTTCCTCGACGAACTGCGTGACGTGGCACCGAGCCTGGCCACCGTGGTGCTCGACGGCGCCGACCTGCAGACGCACCTGCAAACCCCAGCGCGCCACTTCGTCGCCAGCCCCAGCGAAGGCGGCCAGGTGGCGTTCTTCCAGCTGTCGGGCGGCAGCACCGGCACGCCGAAGCTGATCCCGCGCACCCACAACGATTACTACTACAGCCTGCGCCGCAGCGTGGAGCTGTGCGGCCTGACCCCGGCCACGTGCTTCCTCAGCGCCTTGCCGGCCGGCCACAACTACACCATGAGTTCGCCCGGCGCCCTGGGCGTGTTCATCGCTGGTGGCTGCGTGGTGATGGCCAGCGACCCCGAGCCGCTGAACTGCTTCGCGCTGATCGAGCGCCATGGCGTCGACTGGGTGCCGCTGGTACCGCCGGCGGTGGCCCTGTGGCTGCGCGCCGCGCCCGAGCATCGCGCGCGCCTGCACAGCCTGAAGGTGCTGCAGGTGGGCGGCGCCAACTTCTCCGAGGCCCTGGCGCGTCGCGTGCCTGAAGAATTGGGCTGCCAGCTGCAGCAGGTGTTCGGCATGGCCGAGGGCCTGGTCAACTACACCCGCCTGGACGACGACAGCGAGCGGGTGTTTACCACCCAGGGCTGCCCCATGAGCGCCGACGACGAGGTCCGCGTGCTCGACGAAGAAGGCCGCGCCGTGGCGCCGGGTGAGCCGGGCATGCTCGCCACCCGTGGCCCGTACACCTTCCGCGGCTATTACCTGGCCCCCGAGCACAACGCCCAGGTGTTCGACGCCGAAGGCTTCTACTACTCCGGCGACGTGGTGCAGCAGGACGCCGACGGCTACCTGAAAGTAGTCGGCCGGGTGAAGGACGTGATCAACCGCGGCGGCGAGAAAATCGCCGCCGAGGAAATCGAGAACCTGCTGCTGCACCACCAGGCCGTGACCCACGTGGCCCTGGTGGCCATCCCCGACGAGCTGATGGGCGAGAAGAGCTGCGCCTGCGTGGTGGCCAACGACCCTGCGCTGAAACCCTCGGACCTGCGCAAGTACCTGCGCGCCCAGGGCGTGGCCGACTACAAGCTGCCCGACCGCTTCCAGTTCATGGCCGAGCTGCCCTTGACCGCCGTCGGCAAGATCAACAAGAAGCAGCTGCGCGAGACCCTGCGCGCAGCCCTCGACAACGCATCCGCATAAGGCTTTACCCATGGCTATCCCGAAACTCGCCAGCTACCCCATGCCCACGGTCGCCAGCTTCCCGGCCAACAAGGTCAACTGGGCCCTCGACCCGTCGCGGGCGGTGCTGCTGATTCACGACATGCAGGAATACTTCCTCGACTTCTACGGCGAAGACAGCCCGCTGGTGGCCCAGCTGGTGGCCAACGTCGTGGCCCTGCGCGCCTGGTGCCACGCCCAGGGCATCCCGGTGGTGTACACCGCCCAGCCGTCCGAGCAGAGCCCCCAGGACCGTGCGCTGCTCAACGACATGTGGGGTCCGGGCCTGACCACGGCCAGCCGCCAGGTGCAGCAGGTGGTGGCGCCGCTGCGCCCGCTGCCCCAGGACACGGTGCTGGTGAAATGGCGCTACAGCGCGTTCATTCGCTCGCCGCTGGAGCAGATGATCAAGGAAGGCGGGCGCGACCAACTGATCATCTGCGGCGTGTACGCCCACATCGGCTGCATGGTCAGCGCCACCGAGGCGTTCATGCGTGACATCAAGCCGTTCTTCGTCGGCGACGCGCTGGCCGATTTCTCCGAGGAAGAGCACCGCATGGCCCTGCGCTACGTGGCCACCCGTTCGGGCTTCGTCACCGACGTGCAGAGCATCATTGGCCAGCAGGGCCAAGCGCTGGACCAGGCCTGGCTGCTGGCCCAGCTCACGCCGTTCCTGGACGCCGACGACGGCGAGCCGGGCGCCGACGACAACCTGATGGACTACGGCCTGGACTCGGTGCAGGTGATGACCCTGATCGGCAACTGGCAGCGCGACGGCCTGGACGTCAGCTTTGCCGAGCTGGCGAGCAAGCCGACCCTGGCCGGCTGGTTGGCGGTGCTGTCGGCCAAGCGCCAGGCCGCCTGATTTCCCTTTGATTCGCCGCCCCGAGTGTGGGGCGGCTTGCCGTGAGTAGCTGCAATGGATTTTACCAACAAGTGCGTATGGGTGACGGGCGCGGGGCAGGGCATTGGCTTGCAGGTGGCGTTGCGTTTCCAGGCCGCCGGCGCCCAGGTGATCGGTTTTGACCGCGCCTTCAATGAGCCCGCGTACAGCTTCCAGACCGTGGTGCTGGACGTCACCGACCCCATCGCCGTGGAGCAGGTGTGCCAGGAAATGCTCGGCCAGCAGCCGCGTATCGACGTGCTGGTGAACGGTGCCGGCGTGCTGCGCCTGGGCAATAGCGACGCGCTGTCGGTGGACGACTGGCAGGCCTGCTTCGACGTCAACGTCTCCGGGCCGTTCTACCTGTTCCGCCAGCTGGTGCCGGTGTTCAAGGCCCAGGGCCAGGGCGCGGTGGTGAGCATCGCCTCCAACGCCGCCCACGTGCCGCGCCTGAACATGGCCGCCTACTGCGCGTCGAAAGCGGCCATGGTGGCGCTGAACAACTGCATCGGCCTGGAACTGGCCGAACACGGCGTGCGTTGCAACCTGGTGTCGCCGGGCAGCACCGACACGCCGATGCTGCGCGACATGGTCGGCGGCCCCCAGGGCTTCACGCGCCTGGTGGCCGGCCTGCCCGAGCAGTACAAGCTGGGTATCCCGTTGCGCAAGATCGCCACGCCGGACGAGATCGCCAACGTGGTGCTGTTCCTGGCCTCGGACCTGGCCAGCCACGTGACCATGCAGGACCTGGTGGTGGACGGCGGGGCAACGCTGACCGCCTGACACCGCCAACCCGTAGCCGCTGCCGCAGGCTGCGCTGGCCCGAATGTGCGCTACACAACATACGTGCACGCCACGGCCAGCCCACCCAGTCGGCAGCGGCTACGGGGTTTGCCGCAACGCTGCGCGCAACGCGTCCGGCACCACCGCCGCGTCCTGCTTGCGCTGCGCCCGAAACGGCTCCACGCACTGGGCCACATACCCCACCGGGTAATCCGGCCGGTCACCAATGCCCACGTCATCACCCAGGCGGTAGCCGGGCAGGTGCAGCGCCGTGCCCAGCAGCCTGTCCCAGCAGGTGAAGAACAGGCCGAAATTCACGTCCCCCACACGCCCGTATTTCAGGTGGTGCAGGCGGTGCACCGGCGCCCAGGCGAACACATGGCGCAGCGCGCCGATGCGCATGTCGACATTGCTGTGCTGCAGCAGCAATTGAATGCCCACGGCAAAGCCCAGCAACGCCGCCAACTGCGGCGGCAGCCCCAGCAACAGCAACGGCAGCACGCCGCCCAGCGCTTCCAGGGTCTGGTGCAGCGGGTGTTTCATCAACCCGTTGAAACCGTACATGCGCGGCACGCTGTGGTGCACGCTGTGCAGGCGCCACAGCACCGGCAAGCGGTGGCTGGCGAAATGCACCAGGGTAATGCCCAGGTCGGCGATCGGCAGCGCCAGCGCCAGTTGCAGCCACAGTGGCCAGTGGCTGGGCCACAGCCCGGGGGTGGGCAACAGGAACGCCAGCAGCGGAATGGTGATGACGCCCAGGCCATTGATGCCCTCGTTGACCAGGGCGTGCAGCAGGTCGCGCGGCTCGTCCTGGTGGCTGGCGTTCCATTGCGGGCGGTAGGGCAGCCAGCGTTCGGCCAGGGTGGCGACAATGACAGCCGTGGCCAGCAGCACCAACAGCAAGGGCAGCGGCAAGCCGTCGCCGACCAGCCACAGGCCGGCGGCGAGGAAACCGAAGAAAAACAGCGGGGCGTAGAGACGGGCGAACAGCAGGCGCATGGGTAACTCCCTTGGGGTCATCGGGCCGACAGCATCCGTGGCTGACGGGCTTGCGCGCTTGAACAGACGGCGCAAGGGGACGGTAACGGCGCAACCCCATCAGTTACGTAGGACGCTTCCCAGAGATCTGAAGAAAATTCCTACGGCGCCTAAAGCGTGCGCTGATCGCCCCGTTGGCAATTTATTTTCTGTCGGGTCATTAGCTCACTATCTATTCTTCCAGGGCCGCTCGCCGGCGCATAACAACAAGCAAGGAGCTGATGCTCCAAGGAAGGTCTTGATGCCACTCGAATCGTCCCGTCGCCGTTTTCTCCAGCACTGCCTCAGCGTTTCCACCGCCGCCCTGTTGCCGCCGTTCGCCCTGGCCGACCTGGCTTCGCCCACCCAGGTGACCGTCGCCCAAGGCGTGCTGCAAGGCCAGCAACAGGCCGACGGCACCCGCACCTGGAAGGGCGTGCCCTTCGCCCGGCCACCGGTGGGCAAGTTGCGCTTCAAGGCACCGCAGCCGCTGCAGGCCTGGTACGCACCCCTGAAGGCCGAGGCCTATGGCCCATGGGCGGTGCAGCAACCCTATCCGCCGGTGCTGCAGGACAAGCCCAAGGGCGAGGAGGACTGCCTGTACCTCAACGTCTGGGCGCCCGCCAGCCCGGCAGTGCACGTGCGCCCGGTGCTGGTCTGGCTGCACGGCGGTGCGTTCGTGCTGGGCAGTGGCGGCGACCCGCGCTTCGACGGCAGCGACTATGCCCGCCGCGGCGACCTGATTTTCGTCACGGTGAACTACCGCATGGGCGGCTTTGGCTACCTGGGCGTGCATGCGGAGCCGGGCGCCGCCAACCTTGGCCTGCAGGACCAGGTCGCCGCGCTGCGCTGGGTGCGCGACAACATCAGCGCCTTCGGTGGCGACCCGCACAACGTGACGGTGATGGGCGAGTCGGCCGGGGCCATGTCCATCGGCTGCCTGCTGGGCGTGCCGGCGGCCAAGGGCCTGTTTGCCCGCGCGATCATCCAGAGTGGCGGCGCGCGGCCGTTGTTCCAGGCCGACGAGGCCGCGCAGGTGCTGCACCAGGTGCTGCAGGCGGGCGGCGTGGATGCCGCGCAGTTGCAGCAGATGCCGGTGGCCGAGCTGAACAACCTGTTCATCCAGGTGGCGGAGCAGTCGAATACGCCGCTGTTGGGCGGCGAGGCCTACCACCCGGCGGTGGACGGCAGCCTGCTGCCCGTGCACCCGCTGGAGGCGCTCCACGCGGTGCCGACGTTGATTGGCCACTGCCGTGATGAGAGCGGGCTGTTCGTCGCCGGCAAGGCGGTGAACCTGCTTGAGGGTTTGCCGGCGCGGGTGCGCGCCAAGGTCGGCGAGGCCACCTGGGCCAAGGTCGAGCAGACCTACCAGCGAAGCACGGGCGCCGAGGGCGACTGGCAGCGCGAGCTGTTCAGCGACATCTTCGTCGGTGTGCCGGCCCTGCGCCTGGCCGACCGCCTGGCCGCCGCGGGCGCGCCGGTGTGGGCGTATCGTTTCGACTACGCCAACGCCGGGCCCTACGGGCCGTGCCATGGCAGCGACATTCCCTACACCTTTGGCCTGGGCCAGCCGGGCAAGGGGCGGGGCAGCTTCACCGCGGCCGAGCAGACATTGTCCGAGCAGATGCGCGACAGCTTCATCGCCTTCGCCCACACCGGCAGCCCGCAGACCGCAGCGCTGCCCACCTGGCCGCGGCATGAGCCGCAGGCGCTGGCCTACCTGCGCTTCGACACCCCGGTCAGCGTGGCCAGTGATTACCTCGGCGCCGCGCGCCGCGCCGTCTGGGAAACCGTCCCCATCGCCGCCCTATAGCACCGTAGCAGCGGCCGCAGGCCGCGTCCTGGGCCCTGTGCGGCGCCTGGGACGCGGCCTGTGGCCGCTGCTACGGGGGGTGAATATTCCGTTGGGAGCGGTGGGGCCGCTGTTGTGTGCGGCTGGGCTCTTTGGCTATGATGCCGCTCCGGAGATGGCATTCCTCCTTGAACCGCCGCGCTGGCCGCAGCTGATGATGCCTACAGACACCTGATCACAGGGGCTGTAGGCGTACGCGCAACAAATCCCTCCTGGTCAGGCACCTTCTTTTCCTTGTGGCTGACCCCTTCATGTCAAGATTCAAGCGTTTCGAACAACTGCAACTGCTGCCCTACCTGGGTAAATGGCTGCTGCTGGCAAGCCTGGTGGCCGTGCTGGCCGGCAGTGCCTCGGCGTTTTTCCTGTTTGCCCTGGACTACGTCACCGGCACCCGCGAAAGCCACCGCTGGCTGATCGCGTTGCTGCCCGTGGCCGGCTTCGTGGTGGGCTGGATCTACTACCGGCTGGGCAAGTCGGTGGAGGCGGGCAATAACCTGCTGATCGACGAGATTCATGACCCCAAGAACGTCGTGCCGCTGCGCATGGTGCCGCTGGTGCTGGGCGGCACCCTGGTGTCGCACCTGTTCGGCGCCTCGGTGGGCCGCGAGGGCACGGCGGTGCAGATGGGCGGGGCGCTGGCCGACCAACTCACGCACTTGCTGCGCCTGCGCCGCGAAGACCGGCGCATCATCCTCATGGCCGGTATTGCTGCAGGCTTTGCCTCGGTGTTCGGCACGCCGCTGGCCGGCGCGGTGTTCGGCCTGGAGGTGCTGGCCATCGGGCGTATGCGCTACGACGCCTTGTTCCCGTGCATGGTGGCGGCCATCGTCGCCGACCAGGTGGGCCTGCTGTGGGGCGTGCACCACGTGCACTATGCCATCGGCGAGATCGTCCCGGTGGGCGCCTGGAGCCTGGTGGCGGTGCTGATCGCCGGAGTGGTCTTCGGCCTCGCCGGGCTGCTGTTCGCCAGCGCCACCCACCGCCTGGGCGCGCTGGTGAAACGCCTGATCGGCTACCCGCCACTGCGGCCGTTCGTGGGCGGCATCGTCATTGCCCTGGCGGTGTGGGCGCTGGGGGCCTACGACTACATCGGGCTGGGCATTCCCGGCATTGTCCAGGCCTTCCAGGTGCCCGTGGCGCCGTGGGACTGGGCCGGCAAGCTGGTGTTCACCGTGGCGTCCCTGGGCTCGGGTTTCAAGGGCGGCGAAGTGACGCCACTGTTCTACATCGGCGCCACCCTGGGCAACGCCCTGGCACCGCTGCTGCACCTGCCGTTCGCGATGCTGGCGGGCATCGGTTTCGTCGCCGTGTTCGCCGGCGCCGCCAACACGCCGCTGGCGACCATCATCATGGCCATGGAGCTGTTCGGCGCCGACATCGGGCCGCTGGCAGCGGTGGCGTGCATCGCCAGCTACCTGGTGTCGGGGCACACAGGGATCTACAAGGCCCAGCGCGTGGGCCACAGCAAGCGGCGTGCCGGCGACCTGCCCGAGGACTTGCGCCTGGGCGAGCTCAAACAGTATCGAGCGACGCAGGCCGAGGCGCGCAAGCGTCAGCCGTAGCGGGCGCCCGCACGAACAACCGCGCCTGGGCAAAGCGCGTCGACCAGGCGTTGGCGGCGCGAAAGCGCTGCACGCTGGCCAGCGGCTCGCGGTAGCCCAGGGCACGCGCAAGCGTCGGCCCCAATGGCTGGGCAGGGTCGGCCAGAAACACGCCATCGGCCTTGGCGTGCTGGCGCATCTCACCAAACGCCGAACTGATGACCGGAATGCCCAAGGCCCGGTATTCGTAATATTTGATCGGGTCGACCGACTCGGTCAGCGTGTCGATCTTGAACGGGATCAGCCCCACGTCGAAGTCGCGCATGGCGCGCATGGCGTCGGTGTGGCTGCACTGCGGGCGCAGGTGAATGTTGGCGGGCAATGATGCTGGCACCTGGCCAAACACCGGGCCTATCAGGCGCACGCAGGCGTCGGGGCGCGCTTGGGCCAAGGCAATGACCAACGACCAGTCGAACCACTTGGCGATAGCCCCCACGTAACCGATGAGCGGTGCGGTGCCCGCGGCCCGCGCTGACCTGGAAGGTGCCAGCAGGCGCTCTGCAGCACAGGCATTGGCCACCCACTGTGGCGTTGCCCCCAACTGCTGGACGCGCTGCATCAGGGCGCTGGATGAGCACCAGACCCTGCGCGCCGCCAGCACCGTCTGCTGCTCGCGGCGGGCCATGGCCCATCGTGACCAGCCTTTGTAGAACAGCGACACGTCATCCATGGCGTCGTAGCAGTTGTCGCTCAGCAGCGGGCAGGCCATCAGTTGCAGGGCCAGATGCGAGGGCTTGCCCACTACCAGCAAGGCAGGCTGGCGGGCGAAGGCCTGCACGGCGCGTACTGTGCCTTGCCACAGCCAGCGGTTCAGCCAGGCGGACAGTGGCAGGGGTTCGATGGGCAATGCCAGCGGCTTGATCACCTGTAGCCAGGGCGGCACGGGCACGCGTGGCAGGGCGGCTTGGGGCGGGCCGAGCACGTCGTCCAGGTTGGGCAGGCGGGTGGGGTAGGGGTCTACCCATAGCACCTGCCCGCCGGTTTGCCGGTGGAAGCAGGCGACCATCTCGTGGGGCCGCTGGGTGACGCTCTGCCAGGCGATGGGCGCCAGGTAGACCAGGCGCTCGTGCAGCCCCGCAGGGTGCGCTTGCTCTGGTTTCAGGGGCGGTAGGTGTGCGGTTGCCATGGGCCCCACTTGGTTTCGTAGTGTTTGCGGTTGCGCTCGAACAGCGCCTGGCGCGCGGGCGCCTGCATGGCGTCGAACGAGGCGGACAGGTGGTGGTGGATGAAGGCGTCTTCGGCGCACACGCACCTCAGCCCGGCCTGTTCCACCCGGCGGCAGTAGTCATCGTCCTCGAAGAACCCCAGGCCGAAGATTTCGTCCAACGGGCCGAGGGTGTCGTAGGTGCTGCGCGGCATCATCACGGCGAAGAAGGCCAGGGTACGTAGGTCAAAGTGTTGCCCACAGTGGCCACGGGTGTAGCGCGCCGCCGCTTGCCGCAGGTCATCGCCGGGGGCCATGGGCAGGGTGATTCTTGCCTCGTTGCCGATGTTGTCGGTCACCGGCCCGATCAGGCCGATGCCCGGGTCGCGGCGCAGGTGCTGTTGCAGGGTGCGCAGGGCACCGGGCATCACCTGGGTGTCATTGTTGAGCAGCATCAGGTAAGCGCCGCGGGCTAAGGCCAGGCCCTGGTTGTTGGCGGCAGAGAAGCCGCGGTTGTCCGGGTTGAGCACGATTTGCCGGCCCTGGCCCTGGGCAGCCCACTGGCTGAGGTAGGCCGGTGTGTCGTCGCTGGAGGCGTTGTCCACCACTATCACCTCCAGCACCGCGTCGTCGCCCTCCAGGCTGGCCAGGCACTGGCGGGTGAGCGCCAGGTTGTTGTAGGTCACCACGATCACGCTCAGGCTGGGCTGGTGGGTGGCCGCCTGCACTGCCTGCACCAGCGTCTGGGCGCGATGCCCCCAGGTCTGCTGGCGGGCAAAAGCCTGGCGTGCGGCCTGGGCCTGGGGCAGGTCGGGGGTGCCCAGCACGGCGTGGATGGCCGCCAGGTACTCGGGGATTTGCCGTGCAGTGCTGACGTGGCCGGCAAACTGCTGCAGCTCCGGCAGGTCGGTGGCCACCACCGGCTTGCCGGCGCTCAGGTATTCGTAGACTTTTACCGGGTTGGTGGCCAGCGTCAGCGGGATGACCTGGAACGGCAGCAGGCACACGTCGAAGGCATGCAGGTAATAGGGCAACTGCGCGTACGGCACCTCGCCAGTGAACACCACGTTGGCGAGGCCACGCAGGTGCGCCGCGGCGTTCACGGTGTCGGCGCCCACCAGCAGGATGCAGCAGTCGTGGAAATGCTCGGCGATGGCCGCCACCACCGCCAGGTCGAACCACTCGGCGATGGCGCCGTAGTAGCCGATGATGCGCCGCTGGCCGGGGTCCTGGTAACGCTGGGCGGGTACCTGGGCGAAGTAATCATAGTCGGCGGCGTTGCGCACCACGCACGTTTGCCGGGCCTGGCCGGCCCAGGCCTGCTCCAGCCAGGTCGAGGTGAACAGCGTCAGGTCGGCGCTGGCCAGCAGGGCTTTTTCCATGGCCAGCAGGTGGGCGTTGTCGTTGCCGAAGCCTTCGTGGTTGTCCATGCAGTCATAGACCAGGCAATGGTCGGGCAGGGCCTGGGCCACTCCGGTCCAGAAGGGGTGGTTGACCAGCGACACGCAGGCCTGGCCGTCGGCCCATTGCAGCAGCTGCCCCAGGCCCTGGTGCAGTTGCCGCAGGTGCGCCGCGCTGGCGGCGTCGCGGTAGATGTTCGGCGCGCGGCGGGCGAAGAGCTTGATCTGCAACAGGCGGCCCTGGGTGTCCAGGGCCTCGGCCTGGAAGCCGGGCTCGTCGCGGTCCAGCAGCTCGCTGGACACGTAGAACACCCGGTGGCCCTGGCTGGCCAGCACCTTGGCCAGCTGCTGCGGGCGCTGGTGGCGGAAGTGCCAGTCGATCACGCCCCACACGAAGTAGTCGGGGCTGCCCGCCACGGCCGCGGCCAGCGCCGGCAGGCCGGCCGGCGGCGTGCGGGCTTCCAGCACCTGGCGCACCGGGCGCAATGCGGGCTTTACCAGGCGCCGGTAGAGGGTGCCGAGGCGATAGCGGGCGCTGGGCGAGAGCGGCAAGCGATAATAGAACTGGCGCAACAGTTGCCGGGGCCGCGGGGGCGGTAGCAGGGGCTCGGCCGCCGACGGGCCGGCGGGCTCGGCGCCACGCGGCCGGTGCGCCTGCCAGGCGCCCCATTTGCTTTCGAAGTAAGCCTGGTTGCGATCCCACAAGGCCTGGTATTGGCCCGTGACGATTAGCTGCTTGAAGGTGGCCTGGCCGTAATGGTGGATGTAGGCGTTTTCCACGCACACCGTGCGCAGCCCGGCGGCCTGCACGCGGCGGCTGTAGTCGTCGTCCTCGAACAGGCCGATGCCGAACTGCTCGTCCAGTTCGCCCACCTGCTCGAACACGTCGCGGCGCATGGCCACGCAGAACATCGCCAGCATGGGAATGTCGAAACTGGCGTTGGCCTGGGCGGCCTGGTGGCGGTCGGCGAAAGCTTGTAGCTGGGCGATGTCGGTGTAGTCCACCGCAACCCTGGCTTCATTGCCGACGTTGTTGGTGACCGGCCCCACCAGGCCCACGGTGGGGTCCTGCAGGCGCCGCAGCAGCGGTTTGAGCCAGCCGCGCGGCACCACGGTGTCGTTGTTGAGCAACAACAGGACCTGGCCGTCGGCTCGGCGCAAGCCCTGGTTGTTGGCAGCGGCGAAGCCACGATTGTCAGGGTTGAGGATCACCTCCAGGCCCGGCATGCGTTCGCGCAGGGCCGCCAGGTAGGTGGGGGTGGCATCCTGGGAGCCATTGTCGACCACGATCACCTGCAACGCCGGCCAGTGGCTGTTGCGCGCCACGCTGTCCAGGCACTGGGCGGTCAGGGCCAGGTTGCCGTGGGTGACGATGATGACCGACACCTTCGGCGCCTGCACCTGCATGGTTTGTTCGCACGCCAGGCGGCGCTGCTGCCAGGTGTTGTCCCGTGCCAGGGCCACCCGCGGGGCGCGACGGCTGGCGGGTTCTTCCAGCGCGCGGGCGATCTGTTCGACGAAGGCCGGGGCGTCGCTGGCGAAATAGACGTGCTCGCTATAATGGCGAATCTCCTCCAGCGGCACGCTAACCACCGGCTTGCCAGCGCTGAGGTATTCGTACAGCTTCACCGGGTCCACGGCGTGGGTCACGTTGTAGAGCCGGAAGGGAATCAGGCACACGTCGAAGTGGTGCAGGTACAGCGGCATCTGCGCGTAGGGCCGGGGGCCTTCCAGCCTGACGTTGGGCAACTGGTCGAGGCCGCCCAGGTCATCGACGAACACATCGCCCACCAGCACGAAGGTCCAGTCGGGGCGCTGGCGCGCTACCTCGGCCAGCAGGCCGAAGTCGAACCAGGCCGCGAGTGCGCCGTAGTAGCCGATCACCGGGCCAGGGAAGGCCGGCAGCAGGGTGTTGGGCTGGCAATGCTGCTGGAAGAAGTCGAAGTCCACGCCGTTGCGCACCAGGGTGCAGGCCTGGGCACGACCCTGCCACTTTTCCAGCAGCAGGCGCGCCGAGACGCAGGTCAAGTCGGCAGCCGTGACCAGGTGTTGTTCAGCGGCCAGCAATTGTGGGCCGATATTGGGGAAACCATCCCAGTCGTCCATGCAGTCATAGGCCACCGGCCAACCGAGGCCCAGCACCAAGGGCGTCCAGTAGGCCAGGTGCACCACCGCCCAGGCGTGGCTGATCTGCTGGTCGGCGTACAGCGCTTGCAGGGCCGCGCGCAAGTGGCCACACAGCGCCGCGTCCGGCAGTTGGGTGTAATAGTCGTGGGGCACGGGGCAGTCCAGGCGCACCTGGGTCACGTTGGTGCGCGGGTGTTCGAGCACGTAGGGCTGGCCCCGCAGGTCTTCGGTAGAGGGCACGATGTAGAACACCCGCCAGCCGTTGTCGGCAAACTGCGCCATCAACTGCTGGGGGCGCTGGTAGCGCGCCTCCCAGCGGATGTTGGCGAAGCACAGCAGGGTTGGCTGGACCGCGCGCCCGGGGTGCCTGGCGAGGCGTTGGCTGGCAGCGGCCGTCAACGGGTTGCGCACGGGTAGCTCAGGGTACCGCCAGACACCATGGCGCACCCGTCGCGACACGGCGCGCAGCGGTTCGCCCAGGCGCCAGGTGCGGCTGCCCAGCAGGTTCTCGACCTGGGCGCGGGCGGCATCGCGCTCACTGCGCGCCAACTCGAGTTCGGCCTCGAGGATTTCCAGGGAAACAGGCGGGTGTTGCTCAGCCATGGTGGTACTCGTGCAGGGGGCTTGGGTCGTTTTCCGGCCACATGGAGCTCAGCGAACCGGGCCGGTAGAAGGTCACGGTCATGCTGCGCCGCGAATGGCTGCAGCCCTCCACCACGGGCGACACGGCGTGCCAGGATTCATCGGAACGCACCAGCACCGCCGAGTTGCCCACCCGTGGCTCGATGACCGCGCTTACCGCGTTGATGTCCTTGCTGCGCAGGATATTCAGGCAGCCGCCGTCGGCACGCTCCCAGGTGGCGTTGAAGTAGAGAATGTGGGTAACCACCTTGTCGCCCAGGTCGGGGTGGGCGCCCAGGCTGGCGCCGGGCCCATAGTGGAAGACGTTGACCTCCATGGGCGCATTGCCCAGGTCGCGGCCGGTCAAGTGCGACAGCGCCGCGCGGTAGGCGGGTGAGCCCAGGTCACGGGCCAGCGCTTGCCACGCCTCGCTCAGGTGCTCGGCGTGGGCGATGGCGTCGCTGCCCATGGGCTTGAGCGCCCGGGCCTCGTATTCGTAGTCTTTTTCACCGCCGTAACCTTTCACGGTCTTGAAGTGATCGCGCGGGAAGGTCAGGGCCAGGGCCTCGGCGTCGTGCGCGGCAAACAGGCGATCGATCTGCGCCCAGGCGTAGGGCTGGGCGTTGAGTTCGGCAGTGCGGATGCGGTCAATATTGAGCATGGGTCCCCCGATTTTTCCGTAGGTGTCTGAGTGCACGGGCAATGGCGCGCAGGGGCGCGGTCAGGCGCAACGACCTGGACCCCTGCAGGTGGCGGACCCTGGCTTCACTGTGGGCCAGCTGAGCTCGCAAGCTGGCCACGGTGGCCTGGCTCGGGTCTTCGAGTAGGTTGGGCAGGTCTTGCCACAGCGCGGCAAGGGCCGGCGCCGGGCGGCTACGACCCTGGCGCAGCAGGTGCGCCACGTGGTCCCAGTAGCGGTCCAGCGCCTGCATGGCCGCCTGGGCCTGGGCGCTGGGGCGGGTTTTGCCGCAGCGCGCCAGGAACCAGGCGGCCGTCGGTGCCTGCCCGGGCCCCAGCGCATGCAGGCCCGGGTAGGGCGCCAGGGCGGTGTACTTGCCGCCGGCAAGGTCGGCCAGGCAGAACACCGGCACGCCAAAGGCCAGGCCGGTGATCGCCAGGTGGTAGCTGTAGCCGATCAGCGCCTGGGCGTTGCCCAGTATCTCGGCCAGCAACAGCGGCTCGGGCCAATGCGGCAGGCGGATGGCCTGGGGCAGCCTCGCGGCCAGCAGCGCCGAGTCATCGTCCAGCACCGGGCCGATGGGAATCAGCACGACCTGCAGGTGGGCGAAGGCCTGGGGGTCGCTTTCCAGCAGGCGAACATAGGGCTCGGCCAGCGTCAGTGCGTGGATGACGATGTAGCGCGGGCCCAGGCCCACCTCGGCGCATAGCTGGCTGAAGGCGGCGCTGGGCTGCTCGATGCCCAGCGCCCGGGGCAGGGCGAACGCGGTGTCGGGCAGCACCTCGATGGCGGCGTCGGGGCATACGCCCTGCAGTGCATCGCGCGACAGCGCATCGCGTACCCGCACGCAGGCGCTGTGCGCCAGGGCCACGCGCAGCAGCGGCGCGGCCCAGTCAGGGATGGGGTTGCAGTGCATGCCCGGGGCGTTCCACACCACCGGGATACCCAGTTGCAGCGCAATCAGCGCCGGGGTCAGCCAGTAGCCGGTGGGGTGGTGGATGCCGGGGTGGGGCGGCAGGTAGTCGGGCGCCACCAGCTTGTCGAAGCGGATCAGGAAGCCGCCACCAATCAGCAGCCCGTCCAGCGAGCTGGCCAACGCCGGCAGGTCGCTGAGCGAGGTCACAGCAAAGGGCCAGGTTTGCGCATCACGGGCGTGGTAGGACAGGCGGTGCAGCTGGATCGGGCCCAGGCGCCGGCGCAGCTCGGCCTCGGCCAGCAGCGGGAACAGCAGGTCGCCGTAGTTCTGCACGTCGAAGGTGCCGACGATGGCGATGTGGCGGATCGCTTCAGTCACAGGGGGGTTACCTCGTCCAGACGCTTACTGTCGGTGCTCGCGCCGTCGTGGCCCTGCAGCCCCAGGTCGACCACGCCGAGAAAATGCTTGTCGTTGGGCAGCACGTCGAAGGCCAGCAGGCCGACCTGTTTCTCGATCAGTTGCGAGCTGTCTTCGGTGACGCCGTTCATCAATTTCAGGGTGATGTGGTAGCGCCCCGGCCCCAGGCGCGCCGGGAAGCGCACGCTTAGGCTGGCCGGGTACCAGCCGTCTTCCTCGGGGCCAGCGCGCAGGGCAAAATTGGCACCGCCGATCACCAGCAGTCGCGCTTCCTGAATAGTCACGCTGAGGTTGGGCCGCGCCACGCTGGCGCGCAGCCGTGCCTGCACCTGAAGCTCGATCTCGTCGCCGTGGCGGTAGCTGCAGAACAACTGCCCGGTCACGGTGAAACAGGCCGCGCTGATGTGGCCCTCGTCGGTGCCGAAGGCCATGCCGTCGCGGGTGTCGAGAAAGGCCTTGCGCGTGACCGGCGTGCCCCCGCCGCTGGCCCAGCGCCGTTGCTCGTCGCGCATGTCCAGCAGGTACAACTCGGCCATCTCCTCGGCCGGCCCGCTGGCCAGCAGCTGGCCGTCGCGCAGGTAATACACGCGCTGGCAGAAGCGCTTGACCATGCTCATGTCGTGGGACACGAACAGCAGGGTGGCGCCGCTGGCGGTCAGGCTTTCCAGGCGGTTGAGGCACTTGAACTGGAAGGAGGCGTCGCCCACCGACAAGGCCTCGTCGATGATCAGGATGTCGGGCTCCACGCACACCGACACGGCGAAGGCCAGGCGCACCAGCATGCCGCTGGAGTAGGTCTTGGTGGGCTGGTGGATGAACTCGCCAATGTTGGCGAAGGCGCAGATTTCCTCGTAGCGCGCATCGATCTGCGCACGGCTGAGGCCCAGCACCGCAGCGTTCATGTAGACGTTCTCGCGGCCGGTGAACTCGGGGTTGAAGCCCGAGCCCAGCTCCAGCAGCGCCGCCACCCGGCCCTGGCGGCGCACGCTGCCGCTGGTGGCCGTGAGGGTGCCGCACAGCAGCTGCAGCAGGGTCGACTTGCCGCTGCCGTTGCGGCCAATGATGCCCACCGTCTCGCCGCGACGAATCTGCAGCGACACCTGGTGCAGCGCATGGAACTCGCGGTAGAAGCGCTTGCGGTTGCGCAGCAGCAATTGCAGCAGGCGATGGCTGGGGCGGTCGTAGATCTGGTAGCACTTGCTCAGTGCCTGGGCGTCGATCAGCAGTTCAGAGGACATCGGCAAACGCCTTGCGGGTTTTCTGGAACCACAGGAAGCCCAACCAGGCCACGGCCGTGCACGCCAGCAGTTCAATGCACCAGCTTTGCAGGCTGGGCAACCGGCCCTGGATCAGCACGGCCCGTGCCTGGTCGATGAACAGCGCCATGGGGTTGAGGAACAGCCAGTGCTGCCAGCTGCCGGGCAGGGCGGAAGGCGGGTAGAAAATCGCCGAGACGAACATCAGCGCGGTGGTCAGCACCCCAGTCAGTTGGCCGATGTCGCGCAGGAACACCCCCAGCGAGCTGAGGGCCCAGCACAGGCCTTGGGTCAACAGCACCAGCGGCAGTAACAGCACCGGCAGGGCCAGCGCCGTCAGCGGTGGCCAACCGGCCACGCACAGGTGGAACAGCAGCCACACGGCCAGGCCCGCGACGGTATGGAACAGCGCCGCGCCGAGGCTGACCCACGGCAGGATCTCCAGCGGGAACAGCACTTTCTTCACGTAGTTGGCGTTGCCCACCACCAGCCCGGGGGCGGCGTTGACGCACTCGGCAAACAGGTTGAACACCAGGAAGCCGGCGAACACGATCAGGGCGAAGTTGGCGTTGGAGTCGCTGCCCTGCCAGCGCGCCTTGAACAGGGCGCTGAACACCAGCGTATAGATAGACAACAGGAAGATGGGGTGGAGCACCGACCACAAGGTGCCGGCGATGGAGCCGCGATAGCGGCCGCTGACCTGGCGCCTGATCATGGCCACCAGCAATTCGCGGTGCCGCCATGGGCTGCTGAACATCCCTGCCTGCAACTCTTCAATCATTGAAGCCGACCCTTTGGAGCATGCGTCCCGCACACATGGCCGGCATGTTAACCGAGCCGCAGGGCTGCGCAAGTGCGTTGCATCAATAATAGAATAGATACTTAAATGTATCTATTTGGATACTAAATTAGGCAAAATGGCGACATATTCGACGAAGAAGCCGGTCATGAAATATTTTGTATAAAATTCAGTGGGTTGAGCGAAAAATTGCACCTTGGCAACACGCTGGTGGCTGGCGTCGGCCGTGGCGGGGCAATTGACGCAGTGGCCGGGTCTGGCATCCTGCGGGGTGCAGATGGCATAGGGATATGACGGTGAACAGGATGAGGCACAAGGTAGTCTGCGTGATCGGTACGCGCCCGGAGGCCATCAAGATGGCGCCGGTGATCAACCAATTGAAGCAACATCCACAGTTCGACTGCCGCGTGGTGGCCACCGCCCAGCACCGGGGGCTGCTGGACCAGGTGCTGGCGCTGTTCGACATCCAGCCCGATATCGACCTGGACATCATGCAGCCCAACCAGACCCTGGCCAGCCTCAACGCCCGGCTGCTGCTGGAGCTGGACCGGGTGTTGCGAGACGAGGCCCCCGACGTGGTGCTGGCCCAGGGTGACACCACCACGGTGCTGAGCGCCGCCATGGCCAGCTTCTACCAGCGCATTCCGTTCGGCCACATCGAGGCCGGGCTGCGCACCTTCGACCTCGACAGCCCGTTTCCCGAGGAGGCCAACCGGCTGATGGCCAGCCGCCTGGCGCGCTGGCACTTCGCGCCCACCGACGGTGCGGTGGCCAACCTTGTGGCCGAGGGGGTGGACCGGGCGGCCATCACCCTGACCGGCAACACGGTGATCGACGCCTTGCTGGCCGTCAGCGCTCGCCAACCAACCCTCGACGTCAAGTTGGCCCCGGGGGCGCGGATGATTTTGGTGACGGCCCACCGCCGGGAAAACTTTGGTGCGCCCATCGTGGCGATCTGCACGGCGCTCAAACTGCTGGCCGAGCGCAATGCCGACCTGCAGTTCCTGTACCCGGTGCACCCCAACCCCAACGTGCGCGACGTGGCCTACGGCATGCTCGCCGACTGCCCGAACATTGTGCTGTGCGACCCGCTCGACTACGCCTCGTTCGTGGCCGCCATGCAGCGTGCCTACCTGATCATCAGCGACTCGGGCGGTGTGCAGGAGGAGGCGCCAGCGCTGGGCCGGCCGGTGCTGGTGCTGCGCGAGGACACCGAGCGGCCGGAGGCGGTGGCCTGCGGCGTGGTGAAACTGGTGGGCACCGACACCCAGCACCTGGTGGAGCAGGTGCAACGGCTGCTGGACGACCGCCAGGCCTACGTCGCCATGGCCCGCGGCGTGTCGCCCTACGGTGATGGCCACAGCGCCGCGCGCATTGTCGAGGTGCTGGCGGCGAGCCTGGCAGGGCAGGGGTAGCGCAGGGGTAGCGCCGAACCTGAACGAACGGCAAACGTGACGCTTATTTTACGCCATTGTAACAATCACCTACCTATACTCCGCGTCGACGGCGCCCGCCCGGCGCCGCGCCGACATTATTTTACCAACCCCTGATCTTGTGCTGTGCTGTAACGGTCCGCGTGGCCGTGCGGCGTGCGCGCAGGTTAATGCCGGAACTTGCCCTATGAACAAGGTACTGCGTCACTACATTCCGGCGTCGACGCTACGGTTGCTGCCCAACCGCTGGGACCTCATGGCCCTGCCACTGGTGGTGGGCTTCCTGCTGTTCTTCTCCATTGGCGCCCACCAGACCTGGGCACCGATCTCCACCCTGCAGACCCAGGTGATTTCCCTGGACCCGGCCGACCTGCCCGAGTACGCCGTGCGCACCACCTTGCGCATGCTCGCGGCCATGGCCGCGTCGCTGGTGTTCACCTTGATCTATGGCACCCTGGCGGCCAAGAGCCGGCGTGCGGAGAAGCTGCTGGTGCCGGTGCTGGACATCCTCCAGTCGGTGCCGGTGCTGGGCTATATCTCGTTCACCGTGACCTTCTTCCTGCTGCTGTTCCCCGGCCGGGTGCTGGGCGCCGAGTGCGCGGCGATCTTTGCGATCTTCACCAGCCAGGCGTGGAACATGACGTTCAGCTTCTACCAGTCGCTGCGCATGGTGCCCAACGACCTGGCCGAGGTGGCCAGCAACATGCAGCTGTCGGCCTGGCAGCGCTTCTGGAAGCTGGACGTGCCGTTCGCCATTCCGGGGCTGGTGTGGAACATGATGATGAGCATGTCCGGCGGCTGGTTCTTCGTGGTGGCGTCCGAGGCGATCACCGTGGGTGACAAGACCATCACCCTGCCGGGCGTGGGCGCGTACCTGGCCACCGCCATCCTGCAGCAGGACCTCAAGGCCGTGGGCTACGTGATTTTGGCCATGGTGGTGGTGATCCTGCTGTACGACCAGTTCCTGTTCCGCCCGCTGGTGGCCTGGGCCGACAAGTTCCGCATGGAAAACACCGCCTCCCAGGCCGGCGCGCCGGAGTCCTGGGTGCTCAACCTGATCCAGCGCACGCGCCTGGTACAGCGCATGCTGCGGCCCGTCACCCGCACCATCGGCCGCCTGGGCAACCGCCGCTTCAGCCTGCCGCGCCGCCAGCGCCGGGCCAGCGTCAACCCGGCCGCGTCGCGGCTGGTGGACTGGGTGTGGAACCTGGCCATCGGCGCGCTGACCCTGTATGCGCTGTGGCACATCGTCGAGTACGTGGGCAGTGAAGTGGGCCTGGATGAATGCCTGCACGTGGTGGGCCTGGGCCTGATTACCTTGCTACGGGTGCTGTTGCTGATCGTCGTGGCGTCGCTGATCTGGGTGCCGCTGGGGGTGATGATCGGCCTGCGGCCCAAGTGGGCGGAGAAGGTCCAGCCGCTGGCGCAGTTCCTCGCGGCGTTCCCGGCCAACCTGCTGTTCCCGGTGTTCGTCATCGTCATTTTGCGCTACCAGTTGAACCCGGACGTGTGGCTGAGCCCGCTGATCGTGCTGGGCACCCAGTGGTACATCCTGTTCAACGTCATCGCCGGCGCCAGTGCCTTCCCCAACGATTTCCGCGAGGCGGCGGCGAACTTCCGCATCCGCGGCTGGCAGTGGTGGCGCACGGTGATGCTGCCCGGGATTTTCCCCTATTACGTGACCGGCGCGATCACCGCGTCGGGCGGTGCCTGGAACGCCAGCATCGTTTCCGAATTCGTCGCCTGGGGCCAGGACAAGGTCGTGGCCCACGGGCTGGGCGCTTATATCGCGCAAACCACGGCAGACGGCGACTTCCCCAAGATCACCCTGGGGGTGGTGGTGATGTCGCTGTTCGTGGTGCTGTTCAACCGGGTGGTGTGGCGCCCGATGTACGCCATGGCTGAAAACAAGCTGCGCATGAATTGAATGGGGAACCGTGGATGAATACCTTGAACCAACACCCGGGCAACACCGCGCAGATTTTCTCGCTGAGCAACGTCAGCCGCGGCTTCGGCAAGGGCAAGGAGACCCTGCAGGTGCTCAGCGACGTCGACCTGACCCTGCGCGAGGGTGAAATCGTCGGCCTGCTGGGGCGTTCCGGCTCGGGCAAGTCGACCTTGCTGCGCATCATCGCCGGCCTTATCGAGCCCAGCGCGGGCGAGGTGCTGTACCGCGGCGAGCCGCTGACCGGCCCGGCCGAGGGCGTGGCCATGGTGTTCCAGACCTTTGCGCTGTTCCCCTGGCTGACGGTGCTGGAAAACGTGGAGGCCGGCCTGCATGCGCTCAAGGTGCCGCGCAAGGAAGCCCGCCAGCGGGCCCTGGCGGCCATCGACCTGATCGGCCTGGACGGTTTCGAGAACGCCTACCCGCGCGAGCTGTCCGGCGGCATGCGCCAGCGCGTGGGCTTCGCCCGGGGGCTGGTGGTGAACCCCACGCTGCTGCTGATGGACGAGCCGTTCTCGGCGCTGGACGTGCTCACCGCAGAGACCCTGCGCACCGACCTGCTGGACTTGTGGAGCGACAAGCAGCTGCCGATCAAGTCGATCCTGATCGTCACCCACAACATCGAGGAGGCGGTGCTGATGTGCGACCGCATCCTGGTGCTGTCCTCCAACCCAGGCCGGGTGGTGGCGCAGATCCGCGTGCCGTTCGCGCACCCGCGCAACCGCCTGGACCCCACTTTCCGCAACATGATCGACGACATCTACGCGCTGATGACCGACCGCCGCAGCGCCGACGCCAGCAAGGGCAGGGCCGAGCTGAAAGTCGGCAGCCCGCTGCCTGACGTGTCCACCAACCTCATGGCCGGTTTGATGGAGGCCCTGGCGGCCGAGCCGTACCACGGCCACGCCGGCATGCCGATGGTGGCCGAGCGTTTGCTGCTGGAGGTGGACGACCTGTTCCCGGTGGCGGAAATGCTCGAGCACCTGGGCTTCGTCGAGCTCAAGGGCGCGGACATCACCCTGACCGAGCCGGGCAAGCTGTTCGCCGACTTCGGCACCCAGGAGCGCAAGACCCTGTTCGCCGAGCACCTGGTGCGCAACGTGCCGCTGGCGGCGCGCATCCGCCTGATCCTGCAGGAACGCCGCGGCCACCACGCCCCGCGCGTGCGTTTCGAGCAGGAGCTGGAAGATTCGTTGACCGAAGCCTTCGTCGAGCAGACCCTGGAAAGCGTGATCAGCTGGGGGCGGTACGCGGAGATCTTCTCCTACGACGACCACACCGAAACGTTCAGCCTTGAGGATGTGGAAGGGGAGAGCTGACGCCGGGACGCCACGCATTCGCCCAGGCACACCGCGGCGCCTGTGACGCGGCCTGCGGCCGCTGCTACAGGTCGGCGTAGCAGCTGCCGTAGGCTGCGTCGGGGGCCTAACGCATTCGCCTAGGCACACCGCGGCGCCCGTGACGCGGCCTGCGGCCGCTGCTACAGGTCGGCGTAGCAGCTGCCGTAGGCTGCGTCGGGGGCCTAACGCATTCGCCCAGGCACACCGCGGCGCCCGTGACGCGGCCTGCGGCCGCTGCTACAGGTCGGCGTAGCAGCTGCCGAAGGCTGCGTCGGGGGCGCCACGCCTTCGCCCGGGCACACCGCTGCTACGGGTAATTGGGAGGCCATACCCGACCATCGGACTCAAGCTTGTCGAACGCATGTCGATACGATCACATCCCCATCCGTTCAGAGGCATGTCGTGAGTCTCATCTCCCCCCTGGATCGCCCCGCCAGCCGTGTGCACACCGCCGCCAGCGCGCCGCCCGAACCCGAGCACGGGATTATCGAATGGCTGCTGCACGACGACCAGGTGATGCGCGAGTGCTTCCGCCACGCCGTGGCGATTTTGAAGACGGTGCTGGGCACCGCCTACAGCGCGGTGATTTTGCTGGACGCCGAGCACCAGCATTACCGCGCCGAGGCCGGCGTGGTGCTGGACAGCATTCCCCGCGGCCGCTCCCTGGCCGACCACGTGGTGCGCCAGCAGGATGTGTTTGTGGTCGAGGACGCCCGCGCGGATGCCCGCTACGCCGAGTGCCAGCTGGTCAGCGGCGCGCCTTTCGTGCGCTTTTACGCCGCCATTCCCCTGCGCGCGCCCGGCGGCGAGCTGGTGGGTGCGCTGTGTGCCATGGACCCGCAGCCGGGCGAGCTGGACGAGCCGCGCCGCGAGGTGTTCCGCCACCTGCGCGCGATGATCGAGAACGACCTGACCCTGCGCACGGCCACCGCCATCGACCCGCTGACCCAGCTGTTCAACCGCCGCTTCATGCTCGAAAGCATCCAGCGCAAATGGCAGGAAGCCCCGGCGGGCCAGCCCCTGGCCGCGGTGATGGTGGATATCGATTACTTCAAGCAGTACAACGACACCTACGGCCACCCGGCCGGCGACGATTGCCTGCGCCAGGTGGCGGCGGTGATCCAGGCGGTGGCTGACGCGCACCACATGATCGCCGGGCGCCTGGGCGGTGAGGAATTCGGCTTGCTGGCCAGCAGCGCCCAGCCGGACGCGTTGCGGGAGGCGCTGGAGGCCCTGCGCAAGGGCATCCAGCAGCTGGGCATCGAACACCGGCGCTCAAGTTTCGGCCACGTCACGGTCAGCATCGGCGCCGCCTTCGCCACCCCGGCCAGCGTGCCCCGGGACAGCTTTACTGTCGCCGACCAGGCGCTGTATCAGGCCAAGGCCCAGGGCCGCAACCAGGTGGTCATCGGCTAGCGTCGCGCTCGCGCACCAGCGCTTCCAGGGTCAGGCGGTTCTGCGACAGCAGCGTGTCGCGCACGGTCTCCATGCGCGCCCGGTCGATGGTGTCCCAGTTCAGCGCCCGCAGCACCGGCCGGCGCAGCACGCGGAAGGCCATGCCCTGGCTGTTGAAGGCCATTGCCCGAATGATGGTCACCTCGTCGTCGGCGCTGCGCCCGGTCAGGCGGCCGAGGATGCCACGGGTCACCGCGCTGAGGCGCTGGTTGAAGCCCTGGTTCATCATCTCGAACGCCGCCGGCGGGCCAAGGCCGGCCTGCTCGCGCGCCATGAAGCGGCGCCAGTCGCTGCTTTGCGGGGTGTCGTGGATAAAGCTGACGAAGCCGCCCAGCACCTCCAGGTAGGCGTCGATCAACGCCTCATCGCTGGCGTCGGCGTCTTCGAGCAGCGCCTCGGCGTGCAGCACCACGCCGCTCAGCTGTTCCCAGATGTGCGTGAGGATGTGGTCCACGCAGGCCACGTACACGCCTTCCTTGTTGTCGAAGTAGTACTGCAGCGCCGGCGCGTTGACCCCGGCGGCGGTGGCGATGTCGCGGGTGGAGGCGCCGTCGAAGCCGCGTTCGGCGAACAGCCCGAGGGCGGCGTCGATGATGCGCGAGCGCGTCTCTTCGCCGCGTTGGTAGCCGCCTTCCTTAGCCGGTCGATGTCGTGCCATGTCGAAGTGCCTTGAGTGAGTCAGGTGCAAAATATATCACTTGACATAATTTCGCTACCGTCACATTTTGTATCGACTGGAATATTTTGGAGCCCCTGGCATGTCCGTCGATCGCCCTCTCGGTCCGCAAGAGCAACTCTCCCCCGTGGCCGAAGACCCCAAGGAGCCCCAGCGCGCCGGCCCGCGCAAGGTGCTGCTGGGCCTGGGGCTGCTGATTGTGCTGGCCGCGCTGGTGTGGGGCGGCTATTGGTGGCTGCACGGGCGCTTCATCGAAAGCACCGATGACGCCTACCTGGCGGCCGACAGCATGACCGTGGCGCCCAAGGTGGGCGGCTACGTGACCGAGGTACTGGTGGCCGACAACCAGACCGTCGAAGTGGGCCAGCCGCTGGTGCGCCTCGACGCGCGCAAGTACCAGGCCGCCCTGGACGAGGCGCTGGCCACCGTGGCTTCACGCGAGGCCGACGTGGCCAAGGCCCAGGCCGACCTGGTGCAGCAGGACGCCAGCATTGCCCAGGCCCGCGCCGAGCTGGCCGGGGCGGGCGCCGACACCCAGCACGCCCGGGCCGAGGTCAACCGCTACGCGCCGCTGGCCAAGTCCGGCGCCGAGACCGAAGAGCGCCTGGCCGAGCTGACCAACAAGCTGGCCCAGGCCAGCACCAGCCAGGCCGCGCGCCAGGCAGCGCTGGAGTCGGCGCAGACGCGCACCGGCATTCTCAAGGCGCAGCTGCAGCAGGCCCGTGCGCAGCTGGTGGTGGCCCAGGCCAGCGCCCGCCAGTCGCAGCTGGACCTGGACGACACCACCGTGGTCAGCACCCTGGCCGGGCGCGTGGCCGACCGCAGCGTGCGGGTCGGGCAGTTCACCCAGCCGGGCACGCGGCTGCTGACCGTGGTGCCGGTGCAGGCGCTGTACCTGACCGCCAACTTCAAGGAAACCCAGATCGGCGACATGCGCCCCGGGCAAAAGGTCACCGTGCACGTCGACGCGCTGCCGGGCCAGGACCTGGCCGGGCATATCGACAGCCTGTCGCCGGGCACCGGCTCGCAGTTCGCCCTGCTGCCGTCGCAGAACGCCACCGGCAACTTCACCAAGATCGTCCAGCGGGTGCCGGTGCGCATCCAGATGGACGTGCCCGATGACGTGCGCAAGGTGCTGGTGCCAGGCCTGTCAGTAACTGTCGACGTGGACGTGCGCACCCATGGCTGAGGCACTGGCTGCACCGGCCGCGGCGCCGCGCGAGGCCAACGCCTCGCTCAGTGACTGGGTGGCCGTGGCCGCCGGCTCCCTGGGCGCGCTGCTGGCGACGCTGGACATCTCGATCACCAACTCGGCGCTGCCGCAGATCCAGGGCCAGATCGGCGCCTCGGGCACCGAAGGCACGTGGATTTCCACCGGCTACTTGATGTCCGAGATCGTCATGATCCCGCTCGCAGCCTGGCTCACCCGGGTGTTCGGCCTGCGCCGCTTCCTGATGGGCAACGCCATCATCTTCACCCTGTTTTCCATGTACTGCGGCCTGTCCACCAGCCTGTTGGCCATGGTGCTGGGGCGCATCGGCCAGGGTTTTGCCGGCGGCGCGATGATCCCCACGGCGCAGACCATCATCCGTACCCGCCTGCCCAAGCACCAGATGTCGGCGGGCATGGCCATCTTCGGCCTGACCGTGCTGCTGGGGCCGCTGATGGGCCCGGTGGTGGGCGGCTGGCTGACCGAAAACGCCAGCTGGCGCTGGTGCTTCTTCCTCAACCTGCCCATCAGCCTGGCGCTGGTGGCGTTGCTGTGGAGCGGCCTGCGCCCGGAAAAGGCCGACCTGCAGCAATTCATCAAGGCTGACTGGATCGGCATCCTCGGCCTGGCGCTGGGCCTGAGCACCCTGACCGTGGTGCTGGAGGAGGGCCAACGCGAGCACTGGTTCGAGTCGCACATGATCGTGTGGCTGAGCCTGCTGTCGTTCCTGGGCTTCTGCCTGGTGGCGGTGGGGCAGGTCACGGCCAGCAAGCCCATCGTGCGCTTGAATCTGCTGCGCAACCCGCGCTACGCCAGCGTCATCCTCATCGTTTCGACGGTGGGCGCGGCGATCTACAGCATCTCCTACCTGCTGCCGCAGTTCCTGGGCACCGTGGCCGGCTACAACGCCCAGCAGGCGGGTTCGATCATGCTGCTGTCGGGGCTGCCGGCGTTCCTGCTAATGCCGGTGTTGCCGGCGCTGCTGCAGCGTTATGACAGCCGCTGGCTGGTGAGCATCGGCCTGGTGATGTTCGCCATCAGCTGCGCCATGGACGTGGGCCTTACGGCGCTTAGCGTGGGCCATGACTTCTACGGCTCGCAGCTGCTGCGCGGCTTCGCGCAGATTCTGGCGATGATGCCGCTGAACCAGGCGTCCATGGCGGCCGTGGCCACCCACGAGGCAGGGGATGCGGCGGGGCTGTACAACATGTCGCGCAACCTGGGGGGCTCCATCGGCCTGGCGCTGATGGGGGTGATGATCGACCGCCGCAACACCTACCACGACGACGTTATCCGCGAGTCGCTGACCGCCAACAGCACCCAGGGCCAGGACTACATGGCCGGCCAGACGGCCTCCTTCCTGGCGCAGACCGGTGACCAGGCGCTGGCGCAGCTCAAGGCCTCGGCGCAGCTGGCCAGCAACATCGCCACCCAGGCCACGGTGATGACCTTCAACGAATGCTTCTACCTGCTGGGCATTGCCCTGGTGGTCTGCGTGCCTTTGGCGCTTCTTCTGAAAAAACCGGCGAGCCATCCATGAGCGACAGCGGCAAGTTCGACAAGACCCTGATTGGCGCCCTGGCGCTGGCCCTGCTGGCCGGCTGCACGGTGGGCCCTGATTACCACGGCGCACCCACGGTGGCCGACAAGACCCTGGCCGCCGGCAAGCTGCCCCACGCCGACGCCGGTGCCGCCACGATGCCTGCCGCCGCCGACTGGTGGCGCGGCCTGGGCGACCCGCAGCTGGACGCGCTGGTGGACGCCGCGCTGAAGGGCAGCCCTGATATCGCCTCGGCCGAGGCGCGCCTGCGTGAATCGCGTGCCGGGCTGCACAGCCAGCAGGCCGACGCCATGCCCAAGCTCAGCGCCAACGCCACCAGCCTGCGCATGCGCTCGCCGGACCTGTCGTCGCTGACCGGTGGCGACAGCGGCGGCGGCCGTGGGCCGGTGCAGTTCTACCTGGCCGACTTCGACGCCAGCTGGGAGGTCGACCTGTTCGGCGGCACCCGCCGCGCCATCGAGGCGGCGTCGGCCAGCGCCGACGCGTCCATGGCCGACCTCGCCGACGCCCAGGTGCAGTTGGCCGCCGAAGTGGTGCAGGCCTACGTCGACCTGCGCGACCGCCAGGCGCGCCTGGCCCTGGTGGACGCCACCGCCGACCTGGAAAGCCAGGTGCTCGACCTCACCCAGCAGCGCCGCGCCCGCGGCGTGGCCTCGCAGTTGCAGCTGGAGCAGGTGACCACCCAGCTGCAGACCACCCAGGCCCAGCGCTTGCCGTTGCAGGCGCAGATCGTCGAGTCGCTGGACGAACTGGCAGTGTTGTGTGGCCAGGAGCCGGGCCAGCTCGACGCCCAGCTGGGCCAGCCCAAGGACCTGCCCAAGGTGCCGGCGCAGGTGCCGGTGGCGGATCCGGCGGCCCTGCTCAAGGCGCGTCCGGACATCCGCACGGCAGAACGGCAGCTGGCCTCGGCCAACGCGCAGATCGGCGAGAAGAAGGCTGACTGGTTCCCCAAACTGTCGCTGATGGGCGACCTGGGCTTCAGCGCGGCCGAACCCTCGCACCTGTTGCGCAAGGACAACGGCACCTGGCTGCTGCTGCCGCGCCTGACCTGGAACGCCCTGGACTTCGGCCGCGTGGCCGCCAGCGTCGACAGCGCCACCGCCGGCCGCGACGAAGCCCAGGCGCATTACCGCAGCGTGGTGCTGCAAGCCCTTAAGGATGCCGACACCGCCCTGGCGCGCTACGGCCACCAGCGCCAGAACGTGGTGCTGCTGCGCGATATCGAAGCCTCGTCGGGCCGCGCCGCCAGCCTCACCCGCGAGCGCTACAAGGCCGGCACCGCCAGCACCCTGGACTGGCTGGACGCCGAGCGCACCCGCTTCGACGCCGAGCAGAACCGCATCAGCGGCGATGCGCAACTGCTCAAGGACTTCGCGGCGTTGCACAAGGCGCTGGGGCTGGGGTGGCGCGTCTGACGCGGCCTGCGGCCGCTGCTACAGGTCATGCGTAGCAGCTGCCGAAGGCTGCGTCCTGGGCGCCGCGCACGGGACATTTACCTGGCGCACAGGTATTCTTCCACCCCATGATCACCCACTTCCTCATCTTCCTCAGTACCCTGTGCGCCATGGAGGCCGTTGGCACCCTGGCGCACAAGTACATCATGCACGGCCCTGGCTGGTGGCTGCACCGCTCCCATCACGAGGCACAGCTGGGCGCGCTGGAGCACAACGACCTGTTCCTGCTGGTGCTGGCGCTGGTCGCGGTGAGCCTGCTGGTGCTGGGCAGCGCCACGCTGCAGTGCATCGGCGCCGGGGTGGCGGGGTATGGGTTGGTCTACGTGTTCTTCCACGACGGCATCGTTCACCGCCACTGGCCGGTGCGCCCCAGCCCGCGGCATCCGTATTTGCAACGCCTGTACCAGGCCCACCTGCTGCACCACAAGGTCAAGGGCCGGCACAACAGCGTGTCATTCGGCTTCCTCTACGCGCCGCCCATCGCCACCCTGGAAAAACAGCTGCGCGACCGCCCCGTAGCCGCTGCCGAAGGCTGCGCTGGCCCTGCGCAACAACGCTGACTTCAGCTGTTGTGCATCACCTGCGCCGTCATTCGCGCCAGGTCATCCACCGCCATACCCCCTTGCTCGCGGGCGCGATGCAGCACATAGCCGAGGCGCGGCACCGCCGGCATGCCCGCCATCACCCGCAGCTGCGCCGGCAGGCCCACGCGGGTGCGCAACGTCACCCCCAGCCCGGCGCTCACCGCTGCCCACAACCCCGCCACGCTAGGGCTGGTGAGCGCTATGCGCCAGGCAATGCCGGCGGCGTCCAGCGCCTGAATGGCGGCACTGCGCAGCACGCACGGGGCGTCGAACAGCACCAGCGGCAAGGGCTCGTCCATGAACGCCTGCTCGCTGCGCCCGATCCATTGCATGGGTGTGTCGCCCAGCCGCGTCGCCCACGGTGTCATGGCCCCGGTGTCCCAGGTCAGCGCCAGGTCCAGGCGCGCGCTTTCAATCAGCGGCAGCAGTTCGGCGCTGCGGCCTACCCGCACCTCCAGGTCGATGCGCGGGTAGACGCTGGCGAAGCGCTGCAGCAGTTCGCTGAGCAGGTGCTCGCCAAAGTCCTCCTGCACCCCCAGGCGCAGCGTGCCATGGGCTTGGGTGCCGTGCAGGTGGCCGAAGATCTCGTCATTGAGTGCCAGCAACCGCCGCGCGTGGCTGAGCAGCAACTCCCCCAGCGGCGTCAACACCAGCCCGCGCCCCGAGCGCGCCAGCACCGGCGCGCCTACTTGCTCCTCCAGCTTCTTCAATTGCGCGCTCACCGCCGAGGTAGAGCGGCCCAGGCGCTCGGCGGCCTTGGCGAAGCTATCCAGTTCGACACCGGTGACGAAGGTGCGGAGTACGTCGAGGTCGAAGGCGGGCAGGCGCATATTGATAATCCTGAAAAAGTGGATTGATGCTTTCGATTTATCTGATATTCGGAAGTATCGTCCCTTGCTAGCCTGCTGGACGTCAACCGCCCATCAAGGATTTCAGCCATGCCGTTCGTGCGTATTTCCCTGCTGCAGGGCCGCTCCCCAGAGTACCTGCAGGCCTTGTCCACCGGCATCCACCAGGCCATGGTCGACACCTTCGACGTACCGCCCAGCGACCGCTTCCAGCTGATTCACCAGCACGCCCCGGGCGAGCTGCTGTTTGACCGCAACTACCTGGCCGGCCCGCGCAGCGATGCTTTCGTGCTCATCGCCATCACCGCCGGCAAGCCGCGCAGCGATGGTACGCGGCGGGCGTTTTACCAGACGTTGGTGCGGCGTTTACAGCATGCGGTGGACCTGGACCCTGAGGACGTGATGGTGGTGATCACTACTACGGCGGCGCAGGAATGGTCGTTTGGGGGTGGGCGGATGAATGGGGAGGGGGCACGATCGTGATTGCCATGCAGTATGAGCTTTCTTGTTCCACAGGCCTCTAGCAGCCAGGCTGACCTTGGCTTTTGCCCTGGCTTTTGCTCTGGCTTGTGATCTTGATCTGGTTTTTGATCTTGATTGTATGCCCCGTAAAGCGCCCGGGCTGACTGGAGGCGTCGATCAACGGGCTGCCCGAAGGGCCGAGGCCGCAGGCCGAAGAGACGGTAACCCGCAGGCTTCTATAGCGGGTGCCGTCTGCCCGTTGAGCGGCGCCGGAAGGAGGGGACCCGTAGCGCAGCGGAGGGCCCAAGCAGGGGCAAGCCTTTTTTGCTTACTTTTTGAGGCGTTTGTCAAAAAGTGAGCCGCCGTAAGGGCGGAAAGGTGATTGTGCATCACCCTAAATAATGGATATGTCCAGGGTCTTCGAAGCGCTTTTCAAATCGTGGACATATCCATTTTCGTGGCGCGACTACCGACCGTTTCGCCCTTACGGCGACTCCCTTTTTGGCAGTCGCCCCAAAAAGGAAGCAAAAAGGGCTCGCCCCTGCTTGGGCCCTCCGCTGCGCTACGGGTCCCCTCCCTCCGGCGTCGCTCAAGCGGACGACGGCCCGGAATAGAAGCGCCTCCGGTTCCGTCTCCCTCGGCTACGCCTCGGCCCGCTTGATCAACGCCTCCAGTCGGCCCGGGCGCTTAACGGGGCCAAGATCAAAAGCCAGATCAAAAGCCAGGTCAAAAACGAGATCAAAAGCAAAAGCCAGATCAAAAGCCACGTCAAAAGCTACCGCGCAGCTATAAAAAACCCGGCATTCGCCGGGTTTTTTCGTCAAGGGCGTGGGCCGCCTTCGCCTTCGTGGTGGAAGTGCTCGGGGCCATGGCCTGGGCCTGGGCCGCCGTGCATCGGCGCTGGGGCCGGGCCGCCGTGATCGTGGTGGTGGCCACCGTGATCATGCTCCAGCAGGTTGGAAACGGCCACGCCCAGCACGCCACCGGCTACACCACCGATGACCGCGCCCTGGGTGCCGCCAACCTGATTGCCGACGACCGCGCCACCGGCGGCACCGACTACGGCGCCAACGACGTCGTTGGCCATGGCGGCGGTGCTGCAGAGGCTCAGGGAAAGTACCAGGGCGGAAAGAATGCGCATTTCGTTAACTCGTTGAAAAGAGTCGCAATTCTGCGAACCCACTAGTTAGATAGCAAGCTAATCAAGGTATCTGGAATGCTACAAATGCTGGCAAGGGCTCAAGACCGGGCGTTGCCACGGGGCTGCGGCGCGTCGAGCAGATGAGCGGCAAGGATGTTGTTGAGGAAGCGGAACTGGTCGTTCAGGCCCACCACCTCGTTGCTGAAGTGCTGGCTGGCCTGGGGCATCAGCACCGAGTCGAAACCGTTGTTGGTGATCAGTTGCAGCGGCGCTTTCAGCGACACCACGTCTTGCACGTAGTAGTTCTTGCCAAAACGAGGGAAGCGGACGTTCAGGGTCACGGGTCGGATCATGGGGCAGGCTCCGGGGCAGTAGGAATCATCAACGTGGTTGATATTCGTTGGGCTGAGCTTCGAACGCAGGCGGGTGAAACTCAAGTGAACGTTTGTGCATGTACAAGCTGATAGCTATTGGCTACTGACAGCGGCGCGCGCCATGTCCACGGCCGGGAGGACGAACAGGTGCAGGGTGACGGCGGTCAAGGCCAGGCAGGTGAGCAGATGGATAAGCATGGGGCGGTTCCTCCCGATACGTGGTGTATGCAGGGGATGTTACGCCGCTGGGGGAAAGGCGGAAGACGAAGCGTGCGATGGTGGTTATCGATGGAATTGATGGTGGTGGGTGACGCGGCCTGACGGCCGCTGCTACAGGGCGTAGCAGCGGCCGCAGGCCGCGTCCGGGGCTTACTGCACCACCCGGTAGCACGGCACGTACGCCGCGCCGCCAGGCAGTTTCATGCGGTGCTGTTCGACGAAGGCGTTCAGCAGCTTGTCCAGCGGCTGCATGATGGCCGGGTCACCGTGGATCTCGTACGGGCCATGCTGCTCGATCAGGCGGATACCCTTGTCCTTGACGTTGCCGGCGACGATGCCGGAGAACGCCCGGCGCAGGTTGGCCGCCAGTTCGTGGGGCGGCAACGCGCGGCTCAACTGCAGGCTGGCCATGTTCGCGTGGGTAGGGTCGAAGGGGCGCTGGAAGCCTTCCTCGATCTTCAGCAGCCAGTTGAAGTGGAAGGCATCGTTGCGCTCGCGGCGGAACAGTTTCACGTCCTTGAGGCCCTGGGTCATCTGCCGCGCCACTTCGGCCGGGTCGTCGATGATGATCTGGTAGTGGCGCTGGGCGGCCTCGCCCAGGGTGGCGCCGACGAAGGCGTGCAGTTGCTCCAGGTACGGCGCCGCGCTTTTCGGCCCGGTGAGCACCACGGGGAAGGGCAGGCCGGCGTTGTCCGGGTGCATGAGGATGCCCAGCAGGTACAGGAACTCCTCGGCCGTGCCGGCGCCGCCAGGGAAGATGATGATGCCGTGGCCCACGCGCACGAAGGCTTCGAGGCGCTTCTCGATGTCGGGCAGGATCACCAGCTCGTTGACGATGGGGTTCGGCGCCTCGGCGGCGATGATGCCCGGCTCGGTGAGGCCCAGGTAGCGGCCGCCGCTCATGCGCTGCTTGGCGTGGGCGATGGTGGCGCCCTTCATCGGGCCCTTCATCACGCCCGGGCCGCAGCCGGTGCAGACGTCCAGCTTGCGCAGGCCCAGCTCGTGGCCGACCTTCTTGGTGTACTTGTATTCGTCGCTGTTGATGGAGTGGCCGCCCCAGCACACCACCATCTTCGGTTCGACACCGGCACGCAGGGTGCGGGCGTTGCGCAGCAGGTGGAAGACGTAGTCGGTGATGCCCTGGGAGGTGCTCAGGTCGATGCGCGTGCTGTCCAGCTCGTTCTCGGTGTAGACGATGTCGCGCAGGGCGCTGAACAGCATTTCCCGGGTGCTGGCGATCATCTCGCCGTCGACGAAGGCGTCGGCGGGGGCGTTGAGCAACTCCAGGCGCACACCACGATCCTGTTGGTGAATGCGCACTTCGAAGTCCTGGTAGGCGTCCAGGATGGTCTTGGCGTTGTCGATATGCGCGCCGGTGTTGAGGATGGCCAGGGCGCACTGGCGGAACAGGGTATAGATGCTGCCGGAACCGGCTTCGCTCAGTTGCTGCACTTCGCGTTGCGACAGGGTCTCCAGGCTGCCTTTGGGGCTGACGGATGCATTGATTACGTGTCGTTGTTGAGTCATTGCACATTCCTTGAGAGCAATGGAGCCAACCCGCGGCTGGCTTCATTCAAACGTTGTGAATCCGGCCTGGCACGGGCCGGAACTGCTGCACGACAGAAGAAAGCCTCCTCTTTGAACCGGATGACGATGATGGAAAAAACCGGATAACCCGAGAGTGGCATCAATGCCGTGGATTATCAAATTTGTGGTTTTTTACCGGGCCGAAGGCTTGCGACGCGGGCGCGACACCACCGATTCGATGTTCTTGCGGCCAATCAGCATGGCCTGCGGGTTTTGTGGCTCGAGCCACTTGTACATCACCAGGCAATCCACCAGCCCCAGGCGGGCATGACGGTAGGCCTTGGGCAGGCGCCCCACGGTGTCGAAGCCCAGCTTGGTCCACAGCGCCACGGCCACTTCGTTGCTGGCCACCACCGAGTTGAACTGCATGGCCAGGAAGCCGCTGTCGCGGGCCAGGCGCTGGGAGTGCTCGCACATCAAGCGCGCCACGCCACGGCCGCGGGCGGCCTCGGTGACCATGTAGCCGCAGTTGCACACGTGGCTGCCGGGCCCGGCGGCGTTGGCCTTGAGGTAGTAGCTGCCCAGCAGCACGCCGTCTTCCTCGGCCACCAGGGTGTGCAGCGGCAGGCCCAGCCACAGCTGGCGGGCTTGCTCGGCGGTTACCGCGGGGTCGTAGGCGTAGGTCTCCTGGGCGGCGACCACGGCCTGGAAGGTGGGCCAGAACGCGTCGAAATCGGCGTCGGTCATGGGGTGGATGTGGATCATGGCGGTCCTTGGGCAAAAACGAAGAGGCAGTGTACCAGCCCGGTTCGCAGGCGCCGAACACATAGCGGGCGATGATCGAACAGTTAATGTTCTTAATGGTTAATAATATTATCCGGTTGGTCATACTCCGGGTGTGCCGAAGGATATCGGCACGTGTTCCGACAAAAACAATAAACGGAGTCAGATTGCCCATGGCACAGCCTTTCATGCCGCGCAGGCCGCGTCGCGCCTGCACCCTGGCCGTCACCTTGAGTGTCGGCTGCCTGGCCCAGGCCAGCGGGGTGCAGGCCGAAGGATTCTTCGACGACGCCAGCGCGACCCTCAACACCCGCAACGCCTTCTACCAGGGCAATTTCAAGAACAGCGACGCCACCCAGAACAAGCGCCAGGAATGGGCCCAGGGTTTTATCCTGCAGGGCACGTCAGGGTTTACCCCCGGCGTGGTCGGGGTTGGCGTCGAGGTGATCGGCAAGTGGGGGGTACGCCTGGACAGCGGCCCCGGCACCGCCGGTTCCGGGCTGCTGCCCAAGACCGCCAGCGGTGCCCCCGGCGAGTACGGGCGGCTGGGTGGGGCGCTGAAGTTCAAGGGCTTCAACACCCTGGTCAAGGTGGGCGAGCAAATGCCCAGCTTGCCGGTGGTGCGCACTAACGACGCGCGGCTGCTGCCGCAGACCTACGTGGGCGCCACCCTGGTGTCCGACCCGGTGAAATGGGCGACGCTGTACGGCGGCCGGCTGGACAGTTTCAGCAACCGCGATTCCACCAACCAGGAAAAGCTGCACATGCACGGCAGCAGCATCGACGGTGATTACTTTGATTACCTGGGCGGTGAATTTCGCCTGGTGGACGGCCGCCTGCAGCTAGCCTACTGGCATGCCGAGCTGAAGGATATCTACGCCCAGGACCTCTACCGCTTCACCTACGACCAGCCCATGGGCACCGGTATTCTGCGCCTGGATACCGGCCTGTACGTGAGCACCGAGCAGGGCGCGGCCAAGGCTGGCGACCTCGACAACCGCGCTGCCTACGCCGGGCTTAGCTGGCGGCAGAGCGGCCACAGTTTCCTGCTGGGGCTGCAGAAAATGTTCGGCAAGGACGACTTCGTGGGCCTGCAGGACAGCCCCACGGTGATGACCAACCACGTCAACAACATCTTCGGCTACGCCCACGAGCGCTCCTGGCAGCTGCGCTATGACTACGACTTCGCCGCCAGCGGCGTGCCGGGGCTGGTGGCCGGGGCCAAGTACGTGCACGGCTGGGGCGTGCAGCGCAGCAATGCGGTGGACGGGCATGAGTGGGAGCGCGATTTCAACGTGCGCTACGTGATTCAGTCGGGGCAGTGGAAGGATTTGAGCCTGTCGTTGAGCCTGTACAGCCTGCGGTCGACGTTCCAGAGCAGCCTGGATGAGACGCGGTTCACGGTGGGGTATCCGATCAAGTTGTTTTGAGCCCTGACGCGGCCTTTGGCCGCTGCTACGTCCCTGTAGCAGCGGCCAACGGCCGCGTCCCACTCAATCAAGGCTCCTGGCAAGCAAACACATCCCCCTGGCCCTGGTAATGCGCCTCCTGCGGGTAGGCGCACAACGGCCGCGTGCGCCCGGGGAACGCGCTGCCGCGGGCCAGCAGTTGCGCCGGTGGCTGCTGCTTGTCCTGCCAGGTTTCCATGGCGGTGAGCGGGTCGAAGTCATCCAGCGCCGGGCCGTCGCCGCAGTGGGTCATGCCGGGCACCACGAACAGCCGCGCCCATTGCTCGGCCTGCTGGCGGCCGCCGTTGTCGCTGGTCAAGCGCGCCCAGTAGCGGCGCAGGTCGTTGGCGGAGAACACCGGGTCGCTGTTGCCCTGCACCACCAGCAGCTTGCCGCCGCGTTGGGTGAAGCTGGAGTACTGGGTGGCCACCGCGTCGTTGATCGCCGCCGTCTGCGCCGTGGTTGCGACCGCCTGGTCGAAATTGAAGTGGGCCAGGTCGAGGTTGGCCTGCGCCGGGGTCATGAAGTACAGCCCCAGCGAGCCGGGGGTGAGGGTGGCGTTGCGGGCGTCGGCCTTGCCGGTGGTGGACTGCCCCAGTTTCCACACGCGCCAGCCGTCGGAGGCGATGCCGGCGTCCCACGGCCAGTCGCTGTACAGCGCCTGGCCGTGGCTGTCGTGGGCGCCGTTGAACACCGCGTGCAAGGCCTCGACCTTGGCCTGGCTGAGGCAGCCGCTGGCCTGGCCGGCCTTGCAGGTGAGCACGGCGGGGTCGAACTGGCAGTGGCTCATGGCGTCGATGCTGCCGTCCTTGAGCCCGTCCAGGGCGTCGCAACGGTCCAGCACGGCCTTGGCCAGCAGGTCCTGGTCGGCCTGGGTCAGGGCCTGGGCCAGGATCGGCTGGCCGTCGGCGGTGCGCGGCGCCGCGCGGCTGAAGGCCTGGGTGTCCCAGGCCTGGGCCACGGCGGCGCGGCTCAGGCGCAGGCCGGGGTTGCCGGCGATGATGCCGTCGAACTGGGTGGGGAAGCGCTGGGCGGCCACCAGCGCCGCGCGGCCACCGTTGGAGCAGCCCATGAACACGCTGTGCGCCGGGGCCTTGCCGTAGTAGGCGAGGATCAGCGCCTTGGCCTGGGCGGTGACGCTGCCGATGGCCGCGTAGGCGTAGTCCAGGCGCGCCTGCTGGTCGACGCCGAAGCGCGAGTCGCTGTTGTCCTTGCCGCTGTGCCCCGAGTCGGTGCTGACCACCGCGTAGCCGCGGTCCAGGGCGGGCAGGGCGCTGGCGCCGCGGAACGGAATGGCGCCCAGGGCCTGGCCGACCACGCCGTCCATGCCGCCGCCGCCCTGGAACAGGAAGCGGCCGTTCCACGGGCTGGGCAGGCGCAGTTCGAAGTGGCTGCCGTAGGCCTGGCCGTCGGCACCGGTGCGGGCGCCGATCACGCCTTGCACCAGGCAGTGGGCCGGCATCGCGGCCTTGCTCAGGGCGGCGCCGGTCAGCGCCGCGCGGCCGGGGTTGGCCTGGGGTAGCTGGCCGGCGGGCAGCCACTGGTGCAGGCTGAGGGTGACGTCGGCGCTGCTGCTGGTGAGCGCCGCGCAGCGCTGGGCATCGTCGTCGGCCAGGGCGGCACCAGCCACCACGCACAGGCTCAGCAGGGTCGGGGCAAAAGGTCGTTTCACGAGCAAATCCTTTTTGTTGTTGTGGTGGAATGAGCAATATGGTTAATACTATTAACTACTTTGCTGGTCAAGCCGCTTCCCTACAACAACTCGAAAGGATGCCCTCATGCGCCGTCACCCGCTATTACTCGCTTTCAGCCTGCTGCTGCCCGTTACCCTGGCCCACGCCGCCGACACCGCGCCGGTGTTGGAACCGGTGTACGAGGCCGTCATCGACATCGCCCCGGGCGAAACCCTGGGCAAGGGCCCGTTGGGCGAACGCTTCCGGGTGCCGATCACCGGTGGGGAGTTCCATGGCGCGGGGCTCAAGGGCAGGATCCTGGCCGGCGGCGCCGACCGCCAGCTGCTGCGTGCCGACGGCGTCAAGCAGCTGGACGCGCTGTATGAGATGCAGACCGACGACGGCGCGGTGCTGACCGTGCGCAACCAGGTGCTGGTGCATGGCAGTGGCGCCGGGCGCTATGCGTATTCGACGGTGAATATCCAGGCGCCGGACGGGCCGTATGGCTGGCTGAACCAGGCGGTGTACGTGGGCAGCCTGACCAGCCTCAAGCCGGCGAGGGAGGCGGTGCTGGTGAAGGTGTATCGGGTGCGGTGATGGTTGGGGACGCGGCCTGCGGCCGCTGCTACACGACGGCCGCGTCCATTCAGATCAACGCCCGCAGCGCCTGCTGGAACGCCTCGATGTTCTGTTCGTGGCGCTTGTAGTAGGTCCACGGCCCGATGCGTTGCGAGGTCACCAGCTGCGCGCGCTGCAGCGCCGCCAGGTACAGCGACACGGTGGACTGCGAAAGGTTGGCGCGCGCCTGGATGATGCTCACGCACACGCCCACCTCGTCGGGGTTCACCTGTTGTTCGGGGAAATGCTTGCTCGGCTCTTTCAGCCAGCCAAGAATCGCCAGGCGGGTCGGGTTGTCGAGCGCCTTGAGGGCTTCGTTGATATCGATGCTCATAAATCACACAGTCGGGTAATCCCGTGATTTTACGACACTTGTGCCTGGCGCGTCAGGGGTTTACTCGCTATGGACCGGGTAGTCTATATAGCCGCGTGCGGTGCCACCGTACATGCTCGCCGCATCCAGCGGGTTCAGCGCCAGGCCGTGGGCCAGGCGGCGCGGCAGGTCGGGGTTGGCGATGAAGGGCCGGCCGAAGGCGATCAGGTCCGCCAGGCCTGCGTCCAGCACGCGGTTGCCGCGCTCGGCGGTGTACTTGCCGGCGTAGATGATGGCGCCGCTGAAGGTGTCGCGCACCACCTGGCGGAAGTCCGTCGGCACCTCCGGGGCGTTGTCCCAGTCGGCCTCGGCAAGCGACAGGTAGGCGATGCCGATGTCTTCCAACACCTGGATGGCCTGCAGGTAGGTGGCACGCGGGTCGTCTTCCACCAGCCCCAGGTACACCCGCGCCTCGTCGGTGCTTTCGAACAGCGGCGAGAAGCGCACGCCCAGGCGCTCCTTGCCCACCACCGCGGCCACGGCCTGGGTGACTTCGCGCAGGAAACGCAGGCGGTTGGCCAGGCTGCCGCCGTATTCGTCATCGCGCTGGTTGCTGTGAGCGGAGATGAACTGGTTGATCAGGTAGCCGTTGGCGCAGTGAATCTCCACGCCGTCGAAGCCGGCGTCCAGGGCATTGCGCGCGGCGCTGGCGTACAGCTGCACCAGCTCGGCAATTTCCTCGCGGCTCAGGGCCCGCGGCGTCGAGGGTGGACACAGGGCGCAGGTGCCCGGGCCGGTTTCCACGAACACGCTGACGCCTGTCGCGGCAATGGCCGACGGCGCCACCGGCGCGTCGCCATTGGGTTGCAGCGAGGTGTGCGACACCCGGCCCACGTGCCACAGCTGGGCGAAAATCACCCCGCCTTCGGCGTGCACGGCCTCGGTCACCAGGCGCCAGCCGGCGACCTGCTCGGCGCTGTGAATGCCCGGCGTCCAGGCGTAGCCCTGGCCACGGGGCTCGATCTGCGTGCCTTCGGTGACCATGAACCCGGCGCTGCTGCGCTGGCGATAATAGGTGGCCATCAGCGCGTTGGCGACGTTGCCCGGCTGGCTGCTGCGCGAACGTGTCAGGGGTGGCAGCACGATGCTGTTTTTCAGGGTGAACGGGCCGAGGGTGGCGGGGCGGAACAGCGCGGAGTCTTTCAAGGGGGGAGCCTGTGGTTCAGCGATAAAGTGGCGACAGGGTAAACTAGATATTCATATATCTCAATATCACAATTTAACCTCGTAGCAGCTGCCGCAGGCCGCGTCCCGCCCCACCGCGCTCGCCCGGGGGAACGTGGTGCCGGCGGACGCAGCCTGCGGCAGCTGCTACGGGGCTACACCCACACGTCGTTGCTGGCCGTGCGGTCGCCGCCCTGGTCGCCGGTGTTGAGCACGCCGCGCGGCTCGATCAGCAGCAGCTTTACCTCGTCCACGGCGCAGGGTTTGTGCTCCACGCCCTTGGGCACCACGTACATCTCCCCGGCATTGACGGTGACCGCGCCGTCGCGCAGTTCGATACGCAGGCAGCCCTCGACCACGATGAACGTCTCATCGGTGTCGGCGTGGCTGTGCCACACGAATTCGCCGTGCAGGCGGGCGATCTTGAACTGGTAGTCGTTCATCTCGGCAATGACCTTGGGCTGCCACTGCTCGCTGAACAGGCTGAACTTCTGCTGGAAATTGATGGATGCTGGCATGCTTGGATTCGCTCTGGTGGTGGATGGGCGAACCTTAGCGGGCGGCATCAGGCAGGGTCTTGTATGATCGTGCAGTGTTGCGAATCACCCGCAGGAAGCTGAGCATGACCACCACCGACTGGGTACTGCCTGCCGCGCACCCCACGCGTTTCGAGCGCCTGGAAGCGCGCTTCGCCGGCCACGGCTTCACCCCGCACCGCCACGACACCTACGCCATCGGCCGCACCCTGGCCGGGGTGCAGAGCTTCAACTACCGCCGCGCCCTGCGCCACAGCCTGCCGGGTGGCACCCTGGTGTTGCACCCGGACGAGGTGCACGACGGCCAGGCCGGCACCGAAGCGGGGTTCCAGTACCGCATGATCTACCTGGAGCCGGCGTTGATCCAGCAGGTGCTGGGCGGCCAGCCGCTGCCCTTCATCGAGGGCGGCCTGAGCAATGACCCACGGCTGTTCGCGGCCACCCAGGTGCTGCTGGGCGACATGCACAGCGCCATCGACCCGCTGGCCGAGGACGACGCCCTGTTCGACGTGGCTCAGGCCCTGGCAGCTGCCGCCGGGCAGAAGCGCCCGCGTGGCGCTCTGGATTACGTCGCGGCGGAGCGTGCCCGACAGTTCATCCATTCCACCTTGGGCGAGGCCATCAGCCTGGCCGACCTTGAGCAGGCCAGCGGGCGTGATCGCTGGGGCCTGTCGCGGGATTTTCGTGCGTTGTTTGGCACCAGTCCTTACCGTTACAGCGTGCAGCGGCGGCTGGAGGGTGTGCGGCGGGCGATGCTGGCGGGGTGTTCGCTGGTGGAGGCGGCGGTGGTGGCGGGGTTTCATGACCAGGCGCATATGAGCCGGTTGTTCAAGCAGGCGTATGGGGTGGCGCCGGGGAGGTGGCTGCGGATGTTGGGTACGCGTTAGCGGCGCCACGCCGCCAACTGCTTTTGATCTTGATCCCGTGCGGCCTTTGATCTTGATTGTGTGCCCCGTAAAGCGCCAGGGCCGACTGGAGGCGTCGAGCAAGCGGTCCGAGGCGGAGCCGAGGAAGACGGAACCGGAGGCGCTTCTATTCCGGGCCGTCGTCCGCTTG
>NZ_JBWGIG010000042.1:0-53325 GCF_056312595.1 Pseudomonas sp. GYB4201
CGTCGACAAGGGCAAGTACGGCGCCGGCAAGGCGCAGCTGGCCAGCCTGAGCATGAAGGTCGAAAGCTATGCCCTGGACATGGGCGCGCCACCGGCCAACCTCAACCAGTTGCTGACCAAGCCGGCCACGGCGGGCAACTGGGCCGGCCCCTACGCCAAGCCATCGGACTTGAAAGACCCGTTCGGCCATCCGTTCGGCTACCGCTTCCCCGGCGAACACGGCAGCTTCGACCTGATCTTCTACGGCCAGGACGGCCAGCCAGGCGGCGAAGGCTACAACGCCGACCTGGGCAACTGGGAATAACCATGCAGCGCGCCCGCGGCTTCACCCTGCTGGAAATGCTCGTGGTCATCGTGCTCATCGGCGTAGCCGCGGGGCTGGTGGGCTATGGCTTGCAGCGTGGGTTGCACAGCGCCGGCGAGCGCAAGGCGGTGGTGCAAGTGGTGGAGGCCCTGCGCGCCACCCGCGTGCGCGCCATCGTCACCGGGCAGCCGGCGCGCACCCAATTCGACCTGGCGGCGCGGCGTTTCCAGGCGCCGGGCAAAGCCGTCGAGGCGTGGCCGGCGGACCTGCAGGTGCAACTGCACACCGCTGCCGAACTGGGCTCTGCGTTCGAGTTCTACCCCGATGGCGGCGCCAGCGGCGGCCATCTGCTGCTCAGTGATGGCGGCCAGCGTTGGCGCATCGACGTGTCGTGGCTGACCGGCACGGTCAACCTGCAGGCGCTGCGATGAAGGCGCAGCAGGGCTTCACGCTGCTGGAAATGCTCGCTGCACTGACCATTCTGGCCGTGTGCAGCGCCGTGCTGCTGATGGCCTTCGGGCAGGCGGCGCGCTCGCTCAAGCAGGTGCAGGCCAGCGACCGGCTGACCGCCGCCGGCCGTTCCATTCTCGACCAGCAGGCCGACGGCGAGTTGCAGCCGGGCAGCCGCGACGGCACCTGGGCGGGTATCCGCTGGCACCTGGACGTGCGCCAGCTGCCGGCGGCCAACCATCTGCGTCTGTTCCAGCTGGACCTGCGCGTGCGCGAAGACCAGCGCCAGGCGCACTTCGCCACGCTGACCGTGCGGGGGGCGCAGCCATGAGCCGGCGCCAAAGCGGCTTCACGCTGCTGGAAATCCTCCTGGTGCTGAGCCTGCTGGGCGTGCTGCTGGCGCTGGTGGGCGGGGCGATCCTGGGCGCCAACCGCGCGGTGGCCAAGGCCCAGCACTACACCGAGCGCCTGGACGAAGTACGCGCGGCGCAGGACTTCCTGCGCCGCGCCATCGGCCAGGCGCTGCCGCTGGACGACGGCCAGCAGCGGGTGTTCGTCGGCGGCGCCCAGGCCATGGCGTTCATGGCGCCGCTGTCGGCCAACCTCGGCGGCGGCATCGTGCTGCACAGCCTGGCCCTGCATGGCCAGCGCCTGGAAGTGGCGCTGAGCCAGGGCGGCCAGCCCTGGGGCGAACCCCAGGTACTGCTGCACCAGGTGCGCAGCCTGCAATTCACTTACCGCGGCTATTCGCCCAAGGGCGAGCTGAGCGCCTGGCTGGCCACCTGGCCGTGGCCGGGGCGGCTGCCACGCACGGTGCTGATCGATGCGCAGCTGGGCGGCCCGGTGCCCTGGACCGCGGAAAGCGTGACCCTGCGCCTGGACCTGTCGACGGTGGCCGGCCAATGAAACAACAGCGAGGCGTGGCATTGCTGCTGGTGCTGTGGGTGCTGGCGCTGCTGAGCATTCTGCTGGCCGGGTTGGCCGGCTGGGTGCAGCTGGAAAGCCGCCAGGCCCTGTGGCAGCGCCAGCACACCGAGGCGCTGTTGGCCGCCGAGGCTGGCATCAACTTGGCAGTGGCCGCCCTCAGCGACCCGGCGCAGAAAAACGCCTGGCCGGCCGACGGCCGTCCCCACGCGCTGGCCTTCGAGCGCGCCACCGTGCAGGTCAGCCTGTTCAGCGAACGCGGCAAGCTCGACCTCAACAGCGCCAGCACCGCCGACATCGCCCGGCTGATGCAGGCGTGCGGCGGCGCGCGCGGCCTGGCAGCGGCCCTGGACCAGCGCCGTGGCAACGGCCAGCCACCGCTGCGGGTGGTGGAGGAACTGCGCCAGCTGCCCGGCATGAACCGCGGCGTGTTCGCCTGCGCCGCCCCGCAGGTCACCTTGTGGAGCGGCCAGGAGCAGCCCGATCCGGCGTTCGCCACGCCGCTGCTGCGGCGGTTGCTGGGCCTGCCCAGCCTCAAAGTCAGCGGCGCCGACCCCGGCCCCATCCTAACCCTGGCCAGCGTCGCGCAGTTGCCTGGCGGCTTCAACGCGACGCTGGTCGTGACCCTGCTTCTCAACCCTTCCACGGAGGGGGCCCGACCGTATCGGGTCCTGCATTGGCAAGAATGAACCTGAACACCTATTACGCCCAAGGGCGCGCCGCGTTGCAGCGGCACTGGCGCGGCAGCGGCGCCCAGCGCCTGTGGCAGGCCTGGCTGGCCGAGTTGCTGGGCCTGTTGCCGCCACGCTGGCGCGCGCGGCTGGCCGGCGGCGCACCGTTGCAGGTGCTGCACTGGCCGCTGGACGAGCCGGCCGACCCCACGCCGCCGCGGGTGCTGGTGTTGCCGCGCAGCGAGGTGCTGGTGCAGACCCTGAGCTTGCCGGCGGCGGCCGCCCGCGACCTGCACAACGTGCTGGGCTTCGAGCTGGACAAATACACCCCCTACCGTGCCGAACAGGTGAGCTTCTGCGCCCAGGTGCTGGGGCAGGGCGGCAGCACCATCAAGGTGCGGCTGGTGGTGATCGTGCGCGAGCGCCTGGAGCAGATCCTCGCCGCCTGCGCCGGCTTCACCCTGCACGGCGTCGACGTGCGCGACGGCGAGCGCTTGGGCATCAACCTGCTGCCCGAAGGCCTACGGCCGCAAGCCAGCAGCGGCGGGCGCCTCAACCGTGGCCTGCTGCTGACCTGCGCCGGCCTGCTGTTGACGGTGATGGTCATGTGGCTGCAATCGCGCGAGGCGCTGCTGATCGAGATGCAGGCCCAGGTGCGCCAGCAGCAGGCGCAGATCGGCCAGTTGCAGCAGGTGCGCGAGACCCTGGCCAACACCCAGGGCGCGGCGCGCTACCTGATCCAGCGCAAGGCCGCGCAGCCGGCGCTGGCCAGCGTCATCGCCGACCTCAGCCACTGCCTGCCGGAGGGCACCTGGCTGGAACAGCTGGAAGTGGACGACGGCGGCCAGGTCACGCTGACCGGCCAGAGCACCCAGGCCAGCGCCCTGATCGGCCAGCTGAAGACCTGCCACAGCCTCGACGACCCGCAGTTCCAGGGCGTGATCCAGCCCGACGGCGACACCGGCAAGGACCATTTCAGCCTGCGCGCCCACCTGCATCAGGAGGCCGCCCATGGCTCGTCCGCTGACTGAACGTGAGCGCCGTGGCGCCGCGCTGATCGCCCTGGCGCTGGTGCTGGCGGCGCTGTACTGGCTGCTGGTGCAGAGCTGGTTCGCCGGCCCGCTGGGCGAGGTGAACGCGCAGATCGAGCAGCTGCGCGAACAGCAGCAGCGCTACGCCGGCCAGCTGGCGCAACGGCCGTTGCTGGACAAGCAACTGGCTGCCGCCCGCCATGACCCTGCCAGCAGCCTCAGCCTGCTGCCCGGCAGCGACCCCAGCGCCGTGGCCGCCGACCTGATGCAGCGCATCGCCGACCTGATCAAGGCCAAGGCCGACGACGGCGCCGGCTGCGCGCTGACCCAGCGCATGCCCATCACCCCCGAGCAGGACAGCGCCCAGCCGTACCGGCAGATCAAGGTCAGCCTGACCCTGGAATGCAGCATCGAGCCGCTGATGGCGCTGCTGCACACCCTGGAATTCCACCGGCCGTTCCTGTTCGTCGACAACCTCAGCGTGCGCCGCGCCAGCAGCGCGCCGGCCACGGGCGGGGCAGGGCGGCTGACCGTGCACCTGCTGGTGCGCGGCTACCTGGCCAAGGCGGCAGCGGCGCAAGGGGAAGCGCCATGAAGCTGCGCCTCACGCCGCTGCGCGCAGCGCTGCTGCTGTGCGCTGGCACCCTGGCCGCCACCGCCGCCGGCATTGCCGGCGGCCTGGGCAGCGCGCCGGGCTGGCTGCCCCCTGGGCCTGCGCACCCGTTGGCGACAGCCCATGTGGCGGCCAGCGAGCTGCCGCAGGTGAGCCTCGACAGCCTCGACGCGGCCTGGCACACGCCGCTGTTCAGCCCCAACCGCGCCCCGGACCAGAACGCCCAGGGGCCCAGCGCCGACCTGGCCGGCCTGGTGCTGACCGGCGTGGTGGTCAACGACGACCTCAAGCTGGCGTTGCTGCGCGACGCCAGCGGCCACCCCCTGCGCGTCCACCAGGGCCAGGCCCTGCCCAACGGCTGGACCCTGCAACAGCTTTCCCCCCTGGAGGCGCAGTTCGCCTACCAGGGCCAAACCCGCAGCCTGCGCTTGCCGGCGCCGCGTCTTCCAGCCCCTTCACGCGCGGCCATGCTCACGCTGCCGCCGGTAACCGAACCTTGAAAACACTGTTCCCTGGAGTCACACCGTTGCGCACCCCCTTGCTCTGCCTGGCCACCGCCGTCGCCCTCGGCGGCTGTGCGACCGCGCCCCACACCTTTGAAAATGACCCGGCGCTGATGCACGAGGCCCTCAACGGCACCGGCGACCAGCGCCAGCCCGTGGCCGAGGCGCCGGTGGCGCAACCTGCCAGCAACAACGCCGCGGTGATGCCCAAGCGGCAGATCATCAGCGGCAACCAGCGCTTCGTACGGCCGCCGGCGCCGGTCAAGGGCGAGGATGAACAGGGCAGCGGCGACATCGTCTTCAACTTCACCAACCAGCCCATCGAGGCGGTGATCAACACGGTGATGGGCGACCTGCTGCACGAGAACTACAGCATCGCCCAGGGCGTGAGCGGCGACGTCAGCTTCTCCACCTCAAAGCCGGTGAACAAGAAAGAAGCGTTGTCGATTCTGGAGACCCTGCTGTCCTGGACCAACAACGCCATGATCCGCCAGGGCAACCGCTACGTGATCCTGCCCGCCAGCCAGGCGGTGGCCGGCAAGCTGGTGCCGGAGATGACCGTGTCGCAGCCGTCCAACGGCCTGTCGGCGCGGCTGTACCCGCTCAAGTACATCTCGGCCACCGAGATGCAGAAGCTGCTCAAGCCTTTCGCCCGTGACAACGCCTTCCTGCTGGTGGACCCGTCGCGCAACGTGTTGAGCATGTCCGGCACCCCCGAGGAACTGGCCAACTATCAGGACACCATCGACACCTTTGACGTCGACTGGCTCAAGGGCATGTCCATCGGCGTGTACGGCCTGCAACGCGCCTCGGTGGCCGAGCTGATGCCGCAGTTGCAGAAGATGTTCGGCCCCGACAGCGGCATGCCGTTGGCGGGCATGGTCAAGTTTTTGCCCAACGAGCGCACCAACTCGGTGGTCGCCATTTCGGCCCAGCCCGAGTACCTGCGTGAGGTGGGCGACTGGATCAAGACCATCGACGAGGGCGGTGGCAACGAGCCGCAGATGTACGTGTACGACGTGCGCAACATGAAGGCCACGGACCTGGCCAAGTACCTGCGGCAGATCTACGGCAACGGCCAGATCAAGGATGACAGCGCCGCCAAGGTGGCGCCCGGGCTGCGCACCACCACGCTGTCGTCGCTCAATGGCAGCAACAGTTCGGGTATCGGCAGCACCGGTACCACCGGGCTGACCAGCACCGGCACCCAAGGCCTGAGCGGCGGCAATTCGCTGAATAACAATTCCATGCAGAGCCCTGACGAGGACAGCGACGAGGGCGCGGACGACACCGGCGGCGCGGGCAGCGCCAGCGGCGGCCAGCAGAAGAGTCTGGACGACAGCACCCGCATCACCGCGCAGAAGGCCAGCAATCAGCTGTTGGTGCGCACGCGCCCGGCGCAGTGGAAAGAGATCGAATCGGCCATCAAGCGCCTCGACAACCCGCCCATGCAGGTGCAGATCGAGACGCGCATTCTGGAAGTGAAACTCAGCGGCGAGCTGGACCTGGGCGTGCAGTGGTACCTGGGCAAGCTGGCGGGCAATTCCTCCAGCACCACCGTGGCCAACACCAAGGGCAGCCAGGGCGCGCTGGGCAGTGGCGGGGCAGGGCTGGGGTCCACCGACACGGCGTTCTATTCCTTCGTCAGCAGCAACTTCCAGGTGGCGCTGCATGCGCTGGAAACCAATGGCCGCACCCAGGTGCTGTCGGCGCCGTCGCTGGTGGTGATGAACAACCAGCAGGCGCAGATCCAGGTGGGCGACAACATCCCCATCAGCCAGACCACGGTGAACACCAGCACCTCGGACACCACCCTGAGCAGCGTCGAATACGTGCAGACCGGCGTGATCCTCGACGTCACCCCGCGCATCAATCCGGGTGGCCTGGTGTACCTGGACGTGCAGCAGCAGGTCAGCGACGCCGACACCAGCAACGAGACCAGCACCCAGACCAACCCGAACATCTCCACCCGTTCGGTCTCCACCCAGGTGGCGGTGCAGAGCGGCCAGACCGTATTGCTGGGCGGGTTGATCAAACAGGACAACAGCGAGACCGCCTCCAGCGTCCCCTACCTGGGCCGCATCCCGGGCCTGCGCTGGCTGTTCGGCAGCACCACCAAATCGAAGGACCGCACCGAGCTGCTGGTGCTGATCACCCCGCGCGTGGTCACCAGCAACAGCCAGGCCCGGCAGGTGACCGACGATTACCGGCAGCAGATGCAGCTGCTCAAACCATAACCCCGTGGCGCCCTCGGACGCGGCCTGCGGCCGCTGCTACGGGGGGGCGGCGTAGCAGCTGCCGAAGGCTACGTCCGGCAACAACGCGGTGCAGCTGGAACGGCGTGGCGCCCTCGGACGCGGCCTGCGGCCGCTGCTACGGGGGTTGCGGCGTAGCAGCTGCCGAAGGCTGCGTCCGGCGCCAACGCAGTGCCGGTGGAATGGCGCGGCGCCCTCGGACGCGGCCTGCGGCCGCTGCTACGGGGGTTGCGGCGTAGCAGCTGCCGAAGGCTGCGTCCGGCGCCAACGCGGTGCCGGTGGAACGGCGCGGCGCCCTCGGACGCGGCCTGCGGCCGCTGCTACGGGGGTTGCGGCGTAGCAGCTGCCGAAGGCTGCGTCCGGCACCAACGCGGTGCCGGTGGAACGGCGCGGCGTCCTCGGACGCGGCCTGCGGCCGCTGCTACGGGGGTTGCGGCGTAGCAGCTGCCGAAGGCTGCGTCCGGCGCCAACGCGGTGTCGGTGGAATGGCGTGGCGCCCTCGGACGCGGCCTGCGGCCGCTGCTACGGGGGTTGCGGCGTAGCAGCTGCCGAAGGCTGCGTCCGGCACCAACGCGGTGTCGGTGGAACGGCGCGGCGTCCTCGGACGCGGCCTGCGTCTGCGGTCAGCCGCGGGTGTCGATCATGCGCTGTACCTTGCCCACCAGGTCGCTGATCTGGAACGGCTTGATCACCATGTCCATGCGCTCGCCGAGGAAATCCTGGCGGCTGACGGCGTCCTCGGCGTAGCCGGTCATGAACAGCACCGGCAGCTCGGCGCGGTAGCGGCGGGCGATGTCGGCCAGGTCGCGGCCGTTCATCTGTGGTAGGCCGACGTCGGTCAGCAGCAGGTCGATGCTGTCGTCCTCCTGCAACAGGCTCACGGCGTGGTGCACGTCGTCGGCCTGGGTGCAGCGGTAGCCGTTGTCTTCCAGCACCTCGGTGACGAACAGGCGCACGGCGGGCATGTCTTCGACGATCAGGATGTGCTCGCCACTGCCCGGCCGCGTCGGCAGCAGCGCGGGCAGGTCGGGGTGCTGGTTGGCCAGGCCGGCCGGCAGCAGCAAGGTCACCTCGGTGCCATGGCCGACCACGCTGCGAATCCGCGCGTCGCCCCCCGACTGGCGGGCAAAACCATAAATGGTCGACAGCCCCAGCCCGGTGCCCTGGCCCAGCGGCTTGGTGGTGAAGAACGGGTCGAAGACCTTGCCGATCACTCCATGCTCGATGCCTACGCCGTCGTCCTGCACGCTCAGCACCACGTAGGCGCCGTCGGCCAGTTTCATGTCGCCGTGGGAGTGGGCAGCGAAGGTGCTCAGGCGAATGTGCCCGCCCTGGGGCAGCGCGTCGCGGGCGTTGATCACCAGGTTGAGCACCGCGCTTTCCAGCTGGATGGGGTCGACCAGGGCGATGGCGGCCTTGCTGGTCAGCTCCAGGGTCAGCTGCACACGCTCGCCGATGGTGCGCCGCAGCAGGTCTTCCAGCGACAGGATGTGCTCGTTGACGTCGGTGGGGCGGGTGTCCAGCGGCTGCTGGCGGGCGAAAGCCAGCAGCCGGTGGGTCAGCGAAGCAGCGCTGGTGGCCGAGCCCAGGGCGGCGTCGGTGTAGCGCAGCACCGCGTCGCTGCGGCCTTCGCTGACGCGCTTCTTGATCAGCTCAAGGCCGGTGATGATGCCGGTCAGCAGGTTGTTGAAGTCGTGGGCGATGCCGCCGGTGAGCTTGCCCAGGGCGTCCATCTTCTGCGCCTGCAGCAGCTGCGCCTCGGTGCGCGCGCGTTCGGCCACTTCCTTGGCCAGCTGGTCGTTGGCGCTGTCCAGTTCCTGGCGGTGCGAGCGTTCGCGCTGGCGGTGCTCGGTGACGTCCTCGATGAACACCAGGCTATGGCCCGGGGTGCGGTACGGCGAGATCTGCCATTCGGTCTCGCGCAGCACGCCCTCCACCAGCATGTTCAGGGTGCCGCGCCAGCGCTCACCGATGGCCAGGCGCAGGCGCAGCTCGGCCAGCACGCCCTCTTGGTCAGGGGCGAAGCAGCCCTGCAGCTGTGCGTTGGTGCGGTTGTCCTGCACCAGGTCGGTGAAGGCCTGGTTGCATTCGATCACGTTCAGCGCCGCGTCCATCACCGCGATGGGCGCGCCGATGTTGAGGAAGATCTCGCGGAAGCGCGCCTCGCTCTCGCGCAGCGCGTGCTCGGTGTCACGCACCCGCAGCAGGGTGCGCAGGGTGGCCAGCAGCACGTCCGGGTCCACCGGGTGCGTCAGGTAGGCGTCGGCGCCGTTGTCGAGGCCGGTGATGATGTCGCCGGTCTGGATCGACGCCGCCGACACGTGGATCACCGGCAGCAGCGCGGTGCGCGGTTCGGCGCGTAGCTGGCGGACGATGTCGAAGCCGCTCATGTCCGGCAGGTTGACGTCGAGGATCGCCGCATCGAACTGCTGTTCGGCCAGCAGGGCCAGGCCCTCGGTGCCGGTGCCTGCCTCGAGGATGCGGTAGCCGTGGCGCTCCAGGCGCCGGCGCAGGGCGTAGCGGGTGGCCGCGTTGTCATCGACGATCAGCAGGCAGCTGTCAGCCTTCATCGGGGGTGTCCTGGGCCAGGGCCAATGGGATGATCACGTAGAAGGTCGAGCCCACGCCCGGCTCGCTGGCGACGCCCACGCGCCCGCCCAGCAGCTCGGCGAAGCGCTTGCACAGCGACAGGCCCAGGCCGGTGCCGCGCAGGCGTTTCTGCAGCGGCGAGTCGACCTGGCTGAAGTCTTCGAACAGGGTGCCGTGCATTTCCTCGGGAATGCCGATACCGGTGTCGTTCACGGCGAAGCGTATCTCATGCTCGTTCTCCAGGCTGGCCGACACCCGCACATGGCCGCGCTGGGTGAATTTCAGCGAGTTGGAGATGAAGTTGCGCAGGATCTGCGCCAGCTTCTTGTCGTCGCTGTACAGCCGCGGCAGGCCCACCGGCTCCTCGAACACCAGGTCCACCGCGGTGGCGTCGACGATGGGGCGGAACATGCCGCGCAGGGCCGAGAACAGGTCGAACATGTCGAACCAGGCCGGCGAGATGGTGATGCGCCCGGCTTCGATCTTGGCCAGGTCCAGCAGGTCGTCGACCATGTCGCTGAGCTCGCGGGCGGCGCCGCTGACGAAGGCCACCTGCTTGTGCTGCTCGGCGCTCAGGGGGCCGTCGAGTTCGTCCTTGAGCAGGCTGGTGATGCTCAGGATCGAGCCCAGGGGCGTGCGGAACTCGTGGCTCATGTACGACAGGAAGCGGCTTTTCAGGTCCGAGGCCTGGCGCAGTTGCTCGGCCTGGTTGTCCAGCTCCGCATACAACGCCAGCACGCCCTGGTTGGTCTCTTCCAGCTCGACCCGCAGGGCCTCGGCTTCGCGTTCCAGCTGCGCCACGCGCGCGGCCTGGGCGTTGGCGGCCAGGGAGGTGAGGTCAGGCATGGGGCATCTCCAGGTCTATGACCAGCACGGTGACGTCGTCTCTGCCGCGGCAGAAGTCACGGTGCAGCACCGTGGCAATCACGGCGGGGTGGCGGAAAATCAGGCCCGGGTAATCGTGCAGGTTCCAGCGCGATTGCAGGCCGTCGCTATACAGAATCAGGATATGGCCGCTGACCTGAGCATAGTCGAAGCTCTGTGCCTTGCGGAACTGGGCGCCGACGATGCCCGGGTGCGAGGCCAGGCCGCGGCCGCGGTCATGGCTGCGGCTGAGCAGGCTGGCACCGATGTTGCCGATGCCGATGAAGTCCAGGCGGTCGGCGCCCGGGTTGAACTGCGCCACGGCCACGGCGCCGCCGCGGCTGCCGGTCATGGCCTGGTGCAGGTCGTCCATCAGCAGCGCCGGGCTGGCGAACGGCGCCAGGGCAAAGGCGCGCACCCCGGCACGGGCGGCGCGTTCGGCGTCCTCGCCGTGGCCCAGGCCGTCGATGACCAGGGCGCTGATACCCTGTTCACCGATGTTGACCTGGAAGGCATCGCCGCAGGCCGGGTCGTTGTGCAGCGAGTGCTGGGTGACGCCCACGGCCAGGTCGCGGGCCTTGTCGCCCCGGCGGAAGAAGCGCGCCAGCAGCACCGCGCCGCGGCTGTCGGCGTGCACGTCGAACACCTCGGCCTGGCGCGCCACGGCGCCCAGGCCAATGCCCTGGGTGCCGCCGGTGGAGTAGCCGTCGGTGAGGCAGGCGTGCACGTCGAAGCCATTGCCGCGGTCCACGGCGATGGCCTCCAGGCCCTGGCCTTCGGGCCGGGGCAGGGTGCGCAGGTGCAGCTCGCCATGGCTGGCGTGCTTGAGAATGTTGCTGCACAGCTCGGTCACCACCAGCGCCACGCGGCCGGCGTCGGCGTCGTCGAAGCCCAGCCGCTCGGCGAGCTTCTGGGCGGTGCGGCGGGCGTGGCCGATCTGGCTGCTGTCTTCGATCAACAACACTTGAGTGATCGAACTCGGGAAGGTCAGGTCCATCGCGTGATGGTCACCCGTGTGCCCTTGCCTGGCGCGGTGTCCAGCTCGAAGTCGTCCACCAGGCGCTTGGCCCCGGTGAGGCCCAGGCCCAGGCCGCTGCCCGAGGTCCAGCCGTCGGTCATGGCCAGCTTGATGTCGGCAATGCCCGGGCCTTCGTCGCGAAACACCAGGCGCAGGCCGGTGCGGTGGTTCTCTTCGACGATTTCCCAGTCCATGTCGCCGCCACCGCCGTAGACCATGGTGTTGCGCGCCAGCTCGCTGACCGCCGTCACCAGCTTGGTCAGGTCGATCAGGCGCATGCCGCAGTCCTGGGCCAGCTTGCGCGCGGTCTGGCGCGCCAATACCACGTCTTGCTCGATGCGAACCGGTTGGGTACCGCTGCTGAGCTGGGTCATTGCAGGTCCACTCGTTCGCGCAACAGCTTCATGCCGCGTTCCACGTTGAGGGCGGTGCTCACCCCGGGCAGGGTCAGGCCCAGTTCCACCAGGGTGATGGCCACGGCCGGTTGCATGCCCACCAGCACGGTCTCGGCGTCCATGATGCGTGACAGGCCAGAGATGGTGCCGATCATGCGGCCAATGAACGAATCGACGATGTCCAGCGCCGAGATGTCGATCAGCACGCCGCGCGCCGAGGTGCGGCTGATGCGCTCGGAAAGGTCGTCTTGCAGGGTCAGGGCCAGCTGGTCATGCATGTCGACCTGGATGGTCACCAGCAGGCAGTTGCCCATTTGCAGGATGGGAATGCGCTCCATGGGCTTATACCGCCTTGCTGACGGTCATGCCCAGGCGGCGCAGGGCCAGGGCCAGGGCGTCCGCCAGGTTGGCCTTGGTGACCACGCCCTGCAGGTCCAGGCCCAGGTGCACGATGGTCTGGGCAATTTGCGGGCGCACGCCGCTGATGATGCAATCGGCGCCCATCAGGCGGATGGCGGTCACGGTTTTCAGCAGGTGCTGGGCCACCAGGGTGTCCACGGTGGGCACGCCGGTGATGTCGATGATGGCGATTTCCGACCCTGTGTCGACGATGCGTTGCAGCAGCGATTCCATCACCACCTGGGTGCGCTGGCTGTCCAGGGTGCCGATCATCGGCAGGGCCAGCACGCCTTCCCACAGCTTGACCACCGGCGTGGACAGCTCCAGCAGTTCTTCCTGCTGGCGCTTGATCACCGCCTCGCGGGATTTCTGGAAGGTGCGGATGGTGTGCAGGCCCAGGCCGTCCAGCAGCTGCGAGATCTCCCAGGTCTGCTCGGCGAGGGTGGCGGGGCTGTCTTCGTATTCACGCTGCAGCAGGGCAAACAGCGGGCCCTTGAGGGCGAAGATGAAGGTGGCGGTCTGCTGCGAGTCCTGGCCGGCCATGGCGCGGGTGTGGGAAAGCTTTTCGAGGAACTGGCGGGTGGCCTCCCAGTTGCCGGCGCCGAGGTTTTTCGAGTCGCCGTTCTGCGAACCGCTGACCAGCAGGCTGAGGAATTCGCCCTGCTGCTGGCGCACGTCCTCGTCCTTGAGATTGCGCGTCGCGCCGCTGGCTTCCTGTTCGCTGAACCACTGGGCCAGCAGCTCGGCGTGAGCCTTGTTGAGTGCGTCGAGGGTACGTTGCTGCAGTGCTGCCATGTCCATGTGCTCCAGAATGGTTTTTTCTTTTCAGTGGGCGCCGTGCGCCGCACTGATTATTAGTCAAACAGTGACAGTTGCGTGGGAAATTAGTTGTAGGGCACACAGAAAATTCCGTAGCAGCGCCCGAAGGGCGCGTCCTGGCTGCTGCGCCCCTCCAGGTCCACCGCCGACGCGGCCTGGCGGCCGCTGCTACAAGGCGGCGAGGATGGCCTTGGGTTCCAGGAAGGCCTCCAGGCCGTAGGTGCCGTATTCGCGGCCAATCCCCGACTGTTTGAAGCCGCCAAACGGCGCCGCCGGCTCATGCTCCAGGGTGTTCACCTGCACGCGCCCGGCCTCCAGGCGCGCGGCCACGGCGCGGGCACGCTGCGGGTCGGTGCCGAACACGTAGGCCTGCAGGCCGTAGACGGTGTCGTTGGCGATGCTGATCGCCTCTTCCAGGTCCCGGTAGGGAATGATCGCCAGCACCGGCCCGAAGATCTCCTCGCGGGCGATCACCATGTGGTTGTGCACGTCGCTGAACACCGTCGGGCGCACGAACCAGCCCGCGGCCACGCCCTCGGGGCGGCCTTCGCCACCGGCAATCAGCCGCGCCCCTTCGTCGAGGCCCTGGCGGATATAGCCTTGCACCCGTTGCCATTGCTTGCCGCTGACCATGGGGCCCACGCTGGTGTGCGGGTCGCGCGGGTCACCGGCCTGGATGCCGGCCACCTCGGCCTGCACCTTGGCCTCGAACTCGGCCAGCCGCGCGGCGGGCACCAGCAGGCGGGTGCCGGCGATGCAGGCCTGGCCGCTGTTCATGAAGCCGGCCTGTAGCGCCATGGGCACGGCGCTGTCGAAGTCGGCGTCGTCGAGGATCAGCACCGGCGACTTGCCGCCCAGCTCCAAGGTCACCCGTTTCAAGGTCTCGGCCCCGGCGCGGAGGATGCCCTTGCCCACGGCGGTGGAGCCGGTGAACGACAGCTTGGCCACGTCCGGGTGCGCGCTGATCTGCGCGCCCACCGTTTCGCCCCGGCCGGTGACAATGTTGAACACCCCGGGCGGCAGGCCCGCCTCGTGCAGCGCCTGGGTCACCACTTGGGTTTGCAGCGCGCTCAGCTCGCTGGGCTTGACCACCGCTGTGCAGCCGGCGGCCAGGGCGGCGGCCAGCTTGCCGCAGATAAAGCCGGCGTTGCTGTTCCAAGGCGTGATCAGCCCGGCCACGCCCAACGGTTGCATGATCACCTCGGCGCTGCCGGCGCGACGCTTGAACGGGTAGTCCTGCAGCACCTTGGTGGCTTCCAGCAGCACCTGGCTGGCGTGGCGGGCCATCCAGCGGCCGCGGGACACGGGGGCGCCGTACTCCAGGGTAATGGCCTCGAACAGTTCGTCTTCGCGGGCAGCGACGGCATGGTGCATGGCCATCAGCCAGTCGATGCGCTGCTGCCGGCTGGTCCGGGAGAACCCTGGGAAGGCCTGCTTGGCCGCCGCGATGGCGGTGCGCGCGTCCTCGGCGTCGGCCAGGCGCACGCGGCCCAGTAACTGCTCGGTGGACGGGTTGATCAGGTCGAACCATTCCTCGCCGTGCGGGGTGACGAACTGGCCATTGATGTAGATCGTGTCGATAAGGTGCATGGGGCGAAGTCCTGTGGGTTAGGTGCAACCACCATAGGCGCGGCGCATTGCCCGGACTAGCGGTACAATTGTGGATGAATCATTGAGTGAATCAGGACAATGAAAACCTCCGGCCTTGCCGAACTCGAAGCCGTGCTGGCCGTGGCCCGCCACCGCAGCTTCCGTGCTGCCGCCCAGGACCTGGGCCTGTCCACCTCGGCGCTCAGCTACGCGGTGGCCGGCCTGGAAGCGCGCCTGGGCGTGCGCCTGTTCAACCGCACCACGCGCAGTGTGTCGCTGTCCCAGGCGGGCGCGCAGTTCGTCGACAGCGTGGCGCCGGCGCTATCGACCATTCGTGACGCCATCGACCAGGCCGGCAGCCTGGGCGCCACGCCGTCCGGCACCCTGCGCCTGAACACCTCGGCGGGCGCGGCGCGGCAGGTGATGCCAGTGCTCATCGACTTCCTGCAGCGCTACCCGGCCATGCACCTGGACCTGGTGACCGAAGGGCGGCTGGTGGACATCGTCGCCGACGGCTTCGACGCCGGCATCCGCCTCAACGACATCGTGCCCCAGGACATGATCGCCGTGCCGTTCGGCGACCGGCAACGCTTTGCCGTGGTCGGCAGCCCGGCGTATTTCGCCCGCCACGCGGCACCCCGGACGCCGTTGGAACTCCATCAGCACCGCTGCATCCGCGCGCGCCTGCCCAGCGGCCTGCTGTATCACTGGGAGTTCGAGCGTTTCGGTGAAACCCTGCGCATCAACGGCGAGGGCGCCGTGACCCTGGATGAGCCGGAATTGATGTTGGCGGCAGCGCGGGCAGGGCTGGGCCTGGCCTACCTGACCGAATGGAACGTGGCCGCGGACCTGGCCGCCGGCACGCTGGTGCGGGTGCTGGAAGAGTGGACGCCACCGCTCGATGGCCTGTGCCTGTACTACCCGGGGCGGCGGCATGCGCCGGCGGGGCTGCGCGCGCTGATCCAGGTGATCCGCGAGCACGCGGAGGCGCGGCGGGCCTGAACTGCCCGGCCGCCGCGCACGGGGTCACGCCAGTTCGGACTTGATCATGGCGATCTTGGTATTGATGTCCTGCTGCGCTACCTGGGCCTTTTCCTTGGTCAGGTCCGCCACCTTCTTGTCGACTTCGGCTTTTTGCTCCGGCGTCATGGCGTCGTACTCTTCCTTGGTCACCCCGGTCAGCTGCTGGCGGGCTTTTTCCGCGTCGCTCTGGCTCATGTAGTCCGAGAACTCCTGGGCGGCGGAGGACGCGGTGGTGGTGCTGCTGCCCGACAGGTCGGAGGCGGCAATGGCCACGCTGGCCGAATTGGCCTGCGAGTCCGACGTGGCGGCGGTGCTGGTCGCCGTGCCGCTGTTGTCCGCTGCCGCCACGGCCGAAGCCACCGACGCCGTCGCCGCCTGGGTGGCGGTGGCGTCGTCGACGGTGCTGGCCATCGCTGCCTTCAGATTCACCATCATCCGGGCGAAGGCTTCGTCGTACGAAGAGCTGTCGGTGCTGGACTGCGACGACGAATCGGTGCTGCTCGACGTCGCCGCTACCGGCGTGGCCGAGGTGGCGATCGTGGTGTATTGATCCGGCTGCTGCGACGACAGCGACGCAATAGCCGGCGTGACGGTTGTTGCGGTGGTGCGGTTGGTACTGTTGATAATCACCGTTCACCTCCTGTTGAGTGTAGGTGGTGGGGATTTACAGCAAGATGGGTGCCAGGGGCTGGGGCAGGGCGCAAAGGCCAATGAATACGGGGCTTGCGCTTGCGCAACGGGCATGCGAACCGCCAAGTGGGGCGGCAGAAGCTGGCCGTTGCCGAACAGGGATTGCCGCCGGTGGGCCGCGCCATTCTTGGTGGCCTCTTGGCTGCGCTACTTATGTAGCGCCATACACCAAGGCTGGCGACACCAATCCCACAGGCCATGGCACGTTGCAACAAATGTAGATGCTGCCGCCAGGCTGCGTCGCGCCGCGCGGGCGGCGCTCGGTCTTGAGGACGCCGGAGAGGCAATGGCATGCGCCTGGTGGCCTTGATGCAATTTTGCGACCGGCCGCCGGGGCCCCCCGCAAAAGTCCGCGTAGCCGCTGCCGTCAGGCTGCGCTGGCCCTGCGCCTCGCTGTAGATCTCCAGTGCACACGAAGGCAGCAGCTACGGGACCGCGGTGTGGCGTGCAGGTGCAGGTCTTGGGTGTTTTGGTGCGCTTGAGATCGAGCGCCGCCCGCGCGGCGCGACGCAGCCTGGCGGCAGCATCTACATTTGTTGCAACGTGCCATGGCCTGATGGATCGGCGTTGGTGGCCTTGGCGCATGGCCTAAGACCGATGGGTGCAATTGTTACGCCTTTGAAAACAATGTTTTACAGAATATGTAACCAAATCTTTCCTGGCCTGATGGCACTTTCCTATACACTCGCGACACTCTGCCGCACACAACCGCGCGGCAGCTGGCTGGATGCCACCTCACACCCCAAGGACGACCTGCCCGGAGACCCGTGCAGGTTTTTTTTGGTGTGTGTCTGAAACCGGTTTCAGACCAGATAAAACAGAGCTCGACGCAGCCGTGCACTGCCTGACAGGAAAAAAACCATGCAACCCCTTGATCCCGATCCTTCGCAACCTTCCCCGTGGCATGCGCCGCTCAAACGCCGCACCGTGCTGACCGCCCTGGCGGTGGCCGCCGTGCAGGCCGGCATGGCCAGCACCCTAGGCTGGTCGCCGCTGGCGCTGGCCGATGGGCCGGACGTGGACGCGCAAGGCTTCTTCACCGTGTCCCAGGTGCTGACCGGTTACGACGACCTCGACCCGCTGATTGCCGGGCGCATTGCTCGCGCGCTGATTGCCAAGCAGCCGGCCATGGCCGGTTCGCTGGCGGCGTTGTGCAAGCTGGCGGCCGTGCCGGCCAACCGTGACAGCGCCGAAGCGCTGCTGGCCGCGGCGAAGGGGATCAACGAGGGTGACGCCGCGCTGGCCGTGGTGGCCGCCTGGTTCAAGGGCACCGTTGGCCATGGCCAGGACGCGGTGCTGATTACTTACAAGGATGCGCTGATGTACCGCCCCGCCAGTGACGGGCTGATCGTGCCCACCTACTGCGGCAACGGCCCGCTGTGGTGGACCGCCGCGGTACCTGACGCGAACGCATCCATCTATGGCCCGAGGAACGCAGCATGAGAAAGCCCGTATTTGACGCCAATGGCGACGTGACCGCCGACGTGGTGGTGGTAGGTTCCGGCGTGGCCGGGGCGCTGATCGCCAACCAGCTGGTGGCCGAAGGGCACTCGGTGCTGATCCTCGAAGCGGGCCTGCGCATCCAGCGCGCCCAGGCCGTGGAGAACTGGCGCAACATGCCGTTCGACAACCGCATCGGCTCCGACTTCCAGGGCCTGTACCCGCAGGCCGAGCACGCGCCGGCGCCGCTGTACTTCCCGAAGAACAACTACGTGGGCCTCAGCGGCCCGAGCGGCAGCAGCTTCCAGCAGGGCTACCTGCGCACCCTGGGCGGCACCACCTGGCACTGGGCGGCGTCGTGCTGGCGCCACCTGCCGGTGGACATGCGCATGCAGTCCGAATACGGCGTGGGCCGCGACTGGCCCATCAGCTATGACGAGCTGGAACCCTATTACTGCCGTGCCGAGGAAGCCATGGGCGTGGCAGGCCCCAGCGATCCGGACATGCAGAGCCCGCGCGAGCGCAGCCAGCCATACCCCATGGACATGGTGCCGTGGGGCTACGGCGACAAGCGTTTCGCCGAGGTGGTCAACGCCCACGGCTACAACCACATCCCCATTCCCCAGGGCCGCAGCACGCGCCCGTGGAAAGGCCGGCCGACCTGCTGTGGCAACAACAACTGCCAGCCGATCTGCCCGATCGGTGCCATGTACAACGCCATCCACACCATCGAGGAAGCCGAGCGCAATGGCGCCCTGGCGCTGACCGAGGCGGTGGTCTACAAGATCGACACCGACGAGGGCAACCGCGTCACCGCCGTGCACTGGCTGAGCCCCGACGGCAAGTCGCACAAGGCCAGCGGCAAGGTCTTCGCCCTGGCCTGCAACGCCCTGGAAACCCCGCGCCTGTTGCTGCTGGCAGCCAACGAGCGCAACCCGCACGGCATTGCCAACTCCTCCGACCAGGTGGGGCGCAACATGATGGACCACTCCGGCTTCCACTGCTCGTTCATTGCCAACGAGCCGCTGTGGATCGGCCGCGGCCCGGCGCAGAGCAGCTGCATCGTCGGCCCGCGTGACGGCGAGTTCCGCTCCAAGTACTCGGCCAACAAGATGATCCTCAACAACATCACCCAGGTCGCCAAGGCCACCGAGCAGGCCCTGGCCATGGGCCTGGTGGGCAAGGCGCTGGAGGCCGAGATCCGCCGCCGTTCCACCCACGGCGTCGACCTGTCGATCAGCCTGGAGCCGTTGCCGGACCCCAACAACCGCCTGACCCTGAGCACCACCCGCAAGGACCCCCACGGCCTGGCCTGCCCGGACATCTACTACGACGTCGGCGACTACGTACGCAAGGGCGCCGAGGCGGCGCATGCGCAGCTGGAACACATCGGCAGCCTGTTCGGCGCCACCGAGTTCAACATCACCACCAGCCTCAACGCCAACAACCACATCATGGGCGGCACCATCATGGGCAAGGACCCGCGCGATTCGGTGGTGAACGGCGACTGCCGCACCCACGACCACGCCAACCTGTGGCTGCCCGGTGGCGGCGCCATGGCTTCGGCCAGTGTCGTCAACACCACCTTGACCATGGCGGCGCTGGCGATCAAGGCCGCCGACGACATGAGCAAAGCACTGGCGCGGGGTTGAGCGAATGACTTTCTCGATCAAAGCCCACCTGCTGGTGGCACTGCTGGCGGCCAGTGGCCTGGCCCAGGCTGAAGAAACCGTACCGGCGCCGGCAGTCACGCCGGTGGGCGGCGTGCTGTCCCAGGAAGAGCAGGGCCGCCGCCTGGCGGTGGCCGGCGACTGCATGGCCTGCCACACCGTGCCCGACAGCGGCAAATCGTTCGCCGGCGGCTACGCGATCAACTCGCCGTTCGGCTCGATCTACTCCACCAACATCACGCCGTCGAAAACGGCCGGCATCGGCCACTACACCGAGGCGCAGTTCGCCCATGCGGTGCGCGACGGCGTGCGCGCCGATGGCAGCTACCTGTACCCGGCCATGCCGTACACCTCCTACGTGCACATGAGCGACAGTGACGTGGCGGCCCTTTATGCCTACTTCATGCACGCGGTGCAGCCGGTGGACACCCCGGCGCCGACCACGGCGCTGAACTTCCCGTTCAACATCCGCCTGTCCATGGCCGGCTGGAACCTGCTGTTCCTCGACAGCCGCACCGCCACGCCAGCACCCATGCCCACCCCGGAACTGGTGCGCGGCGAGTACCTGACCAACACCCTGGAGCACTGCGGCGCCTGCCACACCCCGCGCAACCCGCTGATGGCCGAGATCAAGGACAAGGCCCTGTCCGGCGGCATGGTGGGGCCTTGGTACGCACCCAACATCACCTCCGACAAGGTCAGCGGCATCGGCGGCTGGAGCAACGACGAGCTGGTGCAATACCTGCGCACCGGCCACGCCGAGGGCAAGAACCAGGCCGCCGGCGGCATGGCCGAGGCTGTGCAGAACAGCCTGCAGTTCCTGCCCGACAGCGACCTGGCGGCCATCGCCGCCTACCTGAAAAGCACTGCGCCGGTGCGCAGCGAAGGCGAAGTGCGCCCCGCCTACGAGTTCGGCGCCAAGCACAGCGGCGAAGACCAGGTGCGCGGCACGGCCCCGTCCAATGCCCATGACAGCGTGAAGACCGGCGCCCAGCTGTACAGCGGCTACTGCGCCAGCTGCCACCAGCCGGGCGGGCAGGGCAGTGCCAACCAGGCCTACCCGTCCCTGTTCCACAACACCGCCACCGGCATGGCCAACTCGGCCAACCTGATCGCCGCGATTCTCTACGGCGTCGACCGCCAGGAAGCCGGGCACCATGTGCTGATGCCCCGTTTCGACGAGGTCAGCTACGTGGCGCAGTTGAACGACCAGCAGGTCGCCGACATCGCCAACTACGTGCTGCGCAACTTCGGCAACCCGTCCCACGAGATCAGCGCCCATGACGTGATGATTGCGCGCCAGGGCGGCGAGAAGCCGTTGCTGGCGGTGGTGCAGCCGTACATTGTGCCGGCGATGGTGATTGCGGTGCTGGTGCTGCTGGGCCTGATAGTCCTTTGGCGCCGCCGCAATCGTTGATTCCGAACCAACCGCAATCCCGTAGCCGCTGCCGCAGGCTGCGCTGGCCCCACGCCACGCTGGGGATGTGCAGCGTAAACGATGGCCAGCGCAGCCTGGCGGCCGCGGCTACGGGGGCCGGGTGGTGTATTATCCAGATGCCAACCCCGGCTGATGGGAATTGCCCGTGGATTACTTCGCCGCACTCACCGCCTTCGTCGAGGCCGCCGACGGCAACAACTTCTCCCGCGCCGCCGAACGCCTGAATATCAAGGCGTCGACGGTGTCGCGCTACATCAAGGAGCTGGAGCACGACCTGGGCATTGCCCTGTTCAACCGCTCCACTCGCACCCTGCATCTGACCGAGGGCGGCCAGACCTTCCTGCACCATGCCCGCCGCGTGCTGGCGGAACTGGACCAGGCGCGCGCCGCCACCTCGGCGCTCAACCAGCAACCGCGCGGCCTGCTCAAGGTCAGCGTGCCACCGGCCTTCTCCCGCCACCATGTGCTGCCCTGGCTGGGCGACTTCCTGCAGCGCTACCCGGACATTCGCGTGGAGCTGGTGCTGGACGAGGCGCGGGTCAACCTGATCGACGCCGGCATGGACCTGGCGATCCGCATCGGCACCTTGCCCGACTCTGGCCTCAAGGCGCGCCGAATCGCCGATCAGCAGTGGGTGCTATGCGCGGCCAAGGGCTTCGCCGCGCCACCGACAGCCCCGGCAGCGCTGGGTGATTTCCCGGCGATACTGGGCAGCCGTGAGGAAGTGGTGCTGCGCAAGGGCGACCAGCACGCGACGGTCACCCTGCAAGGCGCGCTGCGCCTTAATGACCTGGACGCCCGGCGCCTGGCCGCCGAGCAGGGCCTGGGCGTGGCCCTGCTGCCGCTGTGGCTGGCCGCCGACGGCCTGCGCAGCGGCGCCCTGCAACGCTGGCTGCCAGACTGGCAGGTCGCCGACGCCGAGGCGGCGTTGTGGTTCGTCTACCCGCCCAAGCGCATCGTCTCGTCGAAGGTGCGCAGCTTCATCGACTTCATGCTCGAGCGCATCGGCACGCCGCCGTACTGGCTCAGCTGAAGCGGATGTCCAGGGCGCGCAGGTGGGTCTGCAGGCCGGCGTCCTGGATCGGGATCAGGTAGGCCTCGCGCCCCGACTCGTTGTAGTGGGCGTGCCAGTAGCCGGGCGGGGTGACGAAGGCCAGGCCCGGGGTCCAGTCCACGCGGGTGGGGTTGCGGATCTGGCCGTCGTCGTCCAGCTCGGTGCCCACCAGGGTGTAGCAACCTTGGGGCGCATCGATGATGAAATCCAGGGCGATGGACTGGTGGCGATGGGGCTTCTGCACCGAACCCGCCGGCAGAATGCCGTACATGGCCCACAACACGTGGGTGACGGTGCGGGTCTGGGGAAAGTGGCGGTTGCCCAGCAGGATGCTGATGCGGCTGCGGTCCTGGGCGCGCGGGTCATCGGCAGCCTCGCGCAGCTTGGTGTTGGCCACCTCGGCGGGGTACAGGGTGGCGGTGAAGCGATCCTCGGCCGGGCGCACGCCCAGGTAGCGCAGCAGCGGCTCATCGTGCACGTAGTAGAAGCGGCTGTCCGCGCGGGCGGTCAGCACGGTGGGCTGCAGGCCGGGCAGGGCGATGAAGCAGCCGGTGTTCCAGGCGAACTGGCTGTCGCCCTGCTGCAACTGGCCGTCGCCGGCAATCACGTACAGCACCTGGGAGGTGGCAGTGGGCGCCAGGCGCAGGCTGTCGCCGGCGTTCAGGCGAATGAAATGGGCGCACAGGCCGGGGCCGGTGGCCGGCCCCTGGCAGCCCAGCGCCTCGCTGAGGTCCAGCGGCACCACCCGCGACGGGCCGTCGGCGCACAGGGCGGCGGGGAAGCTGTGGTAGGGCACGCGGCTGATCAGCTTGGCGCTGATGGGGTTGGCCGCCTTGCTGTACTCGAAGTACTCGGCGTCCAGGGTGGCATCGGGCTTCACGGCGCTGTTCATGGGCATGGCTCTTGTTGTGAGGAAGTGAGGCCACTATACGAACGGCGTGCCGCGAGATTAACCGCCCGGGCGGCACAGCAGTTATGCGAAAAAGGGCGTGTCCGAAAACCCTCGGTGGTTGTCCGCTGCGCCTATCCCGCTGCCCGTCGCCAGCGCGCAAACTGGGCGCTCTTCCAAGGAGCCGTCCCCATGAGCAAGCAAGCCCTGATCCTCATCGACCTGCAGCACGATTACTTCGCCAACGGCCTGTGGCCGCTGGACAACATCGAGCCGGCCGCCGCCAATGCCGCCCGGGTCCTGGCAGCGTTCCGCCAGGCCGGCAAGCCGGTCATCCACGTGCGTCACGAATCCCTGGCGGCCGATGCGCCGTTCTTCCGCCCCGGCACCCCGGGCGCGCAGATTCACGGCGCGGTGGCCCCCGCGGCCAACGAGCCGGTGATCGTCAAACACTACCCCAACAGCTTTCGTGAGACCGAGCTGCACGCCGTGCTCGCCCAGCAGGGCATCGAGTCACTGGTGCTGGTGGGCGCCATGAGCCACATGTGCATCGAAGCCGCCGGCCGCGCGGCGGCGGACCTGGGTTATGGGGTTGCCGTGCTGCACGACGCCTGCGCCACCCGCGAACTGGTCTTCGATGGCCACACCGTACCGGCCGCCCAGGTGCACGCCGGGGCCATGGCGGCGCTGGCGTTCGGCTACGCGCAACTGCTGGCGACCGAGGCGTTCCTGGCCCAGGGCTGATATCGTGAAGGCTGCAATGCAACCCTGGAGCCCGGCGGCCATGGCCGACACACATGAAATCACCCTGCTGGTGTACCCCGGCGCCCAAGCGGCGGCCGTGCACGGGCTGGTCGACCTGTTCGCCGTGGCCAGCCGGTTGGGCCAGGCCTGCGGCCGCGCGGCCTTGCAGGTCAGCCAGTGGCAGCCTGGCGATGATGCAGCCGGCAGCCCGGCCGTGGTGGTGATACCGCCGTCGCTGGGCAGCTTGCCCAGCACCGACACCGTCGCCGCTTGCCGCCCGTGGCTGCTGCAGCAACACGCTCGCGGCGCGGTGCTGGGCGCGGTGTGCATCGGCGCGTTCCTGTTGGCCGACACAGGCCTGCTGGACGGCCGCCGCGCCACCACCCATGCCAGCCAGGCAGCGGAATTCACCGCGCGTTTTCCGGCGGTGCGGGTGCACAGCGAAGTGCCAATCATCGACGATGGCGAGCTGCTGACCAGCGCCGGCCTGATGGCCTGGACCGACCTGGGCCTGCGCCTGGTGGCGCGGTTGCTGGGGGCTGACATTGCGCGGCAGACTGCGCACTTCCTGGCGGTGGCGGCGCCGTTGCAGGGCGAGGGGTATTTCGCGCCGGTGCTGGACCACGGCGATGCACAGGTGCTGAAGCTGCAGCATTGGCTGCAGGCCAACGGCGCCCTGGGCGTGAGCGCGGCGGCCATGGCGGCCCAGGCGGGGCTTGAGGCGCGCACCTTGCTGCGACGCTTTCGCGCGGCCACCGGGTTGTCGCCCACCCAGTACTGCCAGCAGTTGCGGGTGAATACTGCGCGGGAGTTGCTGCAGTGGACCCGCGACAGCGTCGACCAGGTGGCCTGGAGCGTGGGCTACCAGGACCCGGCGACGTTCCGCATTATCTTCCGGCGCCTTACCGGCGTGGCGCCGGGGGCGTATCGGGCCAGGCTGGCGAAGGGTGGTGCGGCTGGACGCGGCCTTAGGGCCGCTGCTACGTAGCAGCGGCCGGCGGCCGCGTCCGCGATTCACGCCTTCCACGCCGACCCGCGAATCACCTCGCAGAAGTTGCCGCGCTGGAACAGCGGGTCCTTGCTGGCCAGCACGTCGGCCTTGACGTTGCCGAAGGTGGTCTCGGGCTTGTGTTTGATGCCGTCGTAGAACGCCTGGATGATGTCTTCCTTGAACTGCGCGCTGCGCGGGTGGGCGCTGACGATGGCGTCGCGTTCGGCGTCGCTGTACTGCGGGTAGGTCAGGCCCAGCACGTCCATCTCCACGCCCGCGGTCACCAGCGCCACCACCGGGTGCATGTGCTGGGGGATGCCGGGGGTGGTGTGCAGGGCGATGGCGGTCCACACGGTGTCGATGTCGTGCTGGTTGATGTGGTGGCCCTTGAGGAAGTCGCGGGCGGCGTTGGCGCCGTCCACCTCGAAGCGCTCGCAGGCGCTGCTGCATTGGTGCACCAGGCCCATGTCGTGGAACATGCAGCCGGCGTACAGCAGTTCGGCGTCGAACTTCAGCCCGCGCTTGCGGCCGGCCAGGGCGCCGAAGTAGTACACGCGGCTGGAGTGGTGAAACAGCAGGTCCGACTCGGTGTCGCGCACCAGTTCGGTGATTTCCCGCGCCATGGCGGTGTCGGGGATCTTGATGTCGTCGAGGCTGAAGGTCATGGGGTGTCTCCGCAAGCAGGGGTGGGGGTGAGGCCAGTATCAGCTGGTCGGGGTATGGCCTCAATTGGCGTAATACGTCATATACTGCCATTTCCCTTCCCAAGCGGACGCCGTCATGACTCCCGTACGCACCATCGCCGTGGTGGCCTTGCCCAACGTGCAACTGCTCGACGTCAGCGGCCCGCTGGACGTGTTCGCCGAGGCCAACCGCGAGGCCGGCCGCGAGCGCTACCGGCTGCTGCTGGTGGGCTGCGGCAGCGGCCCGGTGACCAGCTCATCGGGCACCCGGCTGCTGCCCGAGACCAGCACCGACCATGCCCTGGCCGGTATCGACACCCTGCTGGTGGCCGGCGCGCCCAATGCCCCGCACGCGCATTTCAGCCAGGCGCTGCTGGACTGGCTGCGCCTGCACGCGCCCCAGGCACGGCGCTTCGGCTCGGTGTGCACCGGGGCCTTTGCGCTGGCAGCGGCGGGGCTGCTGGACGGCCGCCGGGTGACCACCCATTGGGTGGCCGCCGCGGCGCTGGCCAGCCGTTACCCGCAGGTGCAGGTAGACGCCGACGCCATCCATGTGCGCGACGGCAAGCTGCGCACCGCCGCCGGGGTCACTGCCGGCCTGGACTTGGCGCTGGCGCTGGTGGAGGAAGACTTGGGCGAGGACATCGCCCGGCGCGTGGCCAGCCAACTGGTGATGTTTTTCAAGCGCCCCGGCGGGCAGTTGCAGTTCAGCCGCAAGGGCGAGTCGCTGCCAGCCGGGCGCTCGGCGCTGCAAGAGGTGCAGCGCTACGTGGCCGCGCACCCGGCCGAAGACCACAGCATCAAGGCCCTGGCCGAGCGCGCCGGCCTCAGCCCGCGGCACTTTGCCCGGCTGTTCCACCAAGAGGTCGGCGAAACCCCGGCCAGCTGGGTCGAGCAGGCCCGCATTCAGGCCGCCCGCGAACGCCTGGAACAGGGCCATGAAACCCCCAAGCAGGTGGCCGCCCACTGCGGCTTCGCCAACGCCGACACCCTGCGCCGCGCGTTCAGCAAGGCCGTGGGCGTAAGCCCCGCCGAGTACCGCAAGCGCTTCGCCGGCCGCAGCGCCCCGTAGCAGCTGCCGCAGGCTGCGTCATTGCCGCCACACGGTGTTTGCGGACGCCGCCTGCGGCAGCTGCTACGGGATTTGGTGTGATGCGCAGCCGCAGCCTATGATGATGCACTTCTCATCCAGCAGGGGCGCACCATGAGCATTCACCACGCCGCCGAAGGCTACGACACCCAGGCCACCGCCGACACCTACGCTCGCGGCCGCCCGGACTACCCGCCGGCGCTGGATGCCTGGCTGCGCGACACCCTGGGCCTGCACACCGGCAGCACGGTGCTGGACCTGGGCGCCGGCACCGGCAAGTTCACCCCGCGGCTGCTGGCCACCGGCGCCCGCGTGGTGGCGGTGGAACCGGTGCCGGCCATGCGCGAGAAACTGCACGCCAGCTATGGCCACGTGCAGGCGCTGGACGGCCGCGCCGACGCCATCCCGCTGCCCGATGCCTCCCTGGACGCGGTGGTGTGCGCGCAGTCGTTCCATTGGTTCGCCACCCCCGAAGCCCTGGCCGAGATCCGCCGCGTGCTCAAGCCCGGCGGCCGCCTGGGCCTGGTGTGGAACCTGCGCGACAACAGCGTGCCGTGGGTGGCGCGCCTCGATACGCTGGTCAACCACTACGAAGGCGACACGCCGCGCTACTACAGCGGCGCCTGGCGCCAGGTGTTCCCCGCGCCCGGCTTCAGCGCGTTGCAGGAAGCCCATTTTGGCAACGGCCACACCGGCAGCCCCGACACGGTGATCGTCGACCGCGTGCGCTCCACCAGTTTCATCGCCGGGCTGCCCGCTGCCCAGCGCGAAGCGGTGGACGCCCAGGTGCGCGCGTTGATCGCCAGTGAACCTCTGCTGGCCGGCAAGGCCGAAGTCACTGTCCCTTATACGACCGCTGCCTTCTGCGCAGTTAAATCGGAGACTCCATGATCAAACGAATGGCCCTTGCGCTGTTGCTGGTGTCGGGCCTGGCCCACGCCGCCGACCCTGTGCTGCACACCGACCTGCCGCTGAAATACCTGGAGCAGGCACCGACAGTCACGCGCGACAAGCCGCTGGTGATTTTCCTGCATGGCTACGGCAGCAACGAGGCCGACCTGTTCGAGCTGAAAGACTCGCTGCCCGACGGCTACACCTACCTGTCGGTGCGCGCGCCGCAGACCCTGGAAGAGGGCAGCTACCAGTGGTTCCACCGCCAGGGCGACGGCCCCTACGACGGCGTTACCGCGGACCTGGCCAGCAGCCGCCAGGCGCTCAAGGACTTCATCAGCCAGGCCGTGGCCAAGTACCACACCGACAAGTCGAAGGTGGTGCTGATCGGTTTCAGCCAGGGCGCCATCATGAATTACGAGCTGGGCCTGCGCGAACCGCAGGCGGTACGGGGCATTGCGGTGTTGAGTGGCAAGATCCTGCCGGTACTGCGCAGCGAACTGAAGCCGGACCCGGCGCTGAAGTCGCTGGCGATTTTCATCGGCCATGGCGTGGACGACCCGCAGGTGCCGTTCACCGACGCCAGCGAGGCCCAGCGCATTTTGCATGAGCTGGGCCTGGAGCCGGACTTCCACGCTTATGCCGACTTGAAACACTCCATCAGCAAGACCGAAATCGAGGACCTCAACGCCTGGCTAGGCGACGTGCTCGCCCCCCAAACCCTGTAGCAGCGGCCACAGGCCGCGTCTCGGCCCTTCCGCGCTGGTGCAGGACGCAGCCTGCGGCAGCTGCTACGGGTTAGCGGTGGCGGCGTGGTGGTGTTCTTTTACCGCTTCATCGGCCTTCGCCACTTCCCACGCGTCACGCGGTTCATCCAGGTCGCGGTTCAGGGTTTCCGGGGTCTTGAACGTGGTGTACAGCGTGGTCGCGGTCAGCAGCGCCAGGTAGCAGGCAATCGGCACCCAGGCGCCGATGCCGGCGTTGCTGTCGCCTTCATGGGTGGCCATGACCACGGCGATGATGCCAGCGCCAATCATCGGCGCGATGCCGCCGGCGATCACCGCCGACACTTCCCGCGCAATCGACACGCCCATGTAGCGGTGGCGTGAGCCAAACAGCTCGGGCATCAGCGCTGCCTGGGTGCCGAACATGCCCCAGGTACCAATGCCCAGGGCGATGGAGATGGCAACGATACTGGCGACGATATTGCCCAGGCTCAGCACCCACCACACCGGGAACGCCAGCGCCAGTTGCAGCAGGGCGAAGGCGCGGTACACCACCACGCGGCCGAAGCGGTCGCTGAGCTTGCCGGCGATGGGCACGGTCAGCGCGCCCAGGCTGGCGGCGCAGATCAGCGTCAGCACGCCCACCGGGCCCTTGAGGCCGACCACGCCGACGATGTAGCTCACCGCCAGGGCCTGGTAGATGGACGAACCGCCGTTTTCCGCCAGGCGCAGGCCGATGCCCAGCAGCAGGGTCGGTTTGGAGTGGGTCATGGCGCTTTTCAGCGGGTTGGCGCATTCACGCTTCAACGCCTTGAGGCGCACGAAGGTCGGCGACTCCTTGAGCTTGAGGCGCATGTACAGGCCCAGCGCGACGATGATCACGCTGATGAAGAACGGCACGCGCCACAGGTTGGTCTGGGTGATGTTGTCGTTGCCGCTGACCACCAGGAAATACACCAGGGCGGCCATGATGGTGCCCAACTGGATGCCCAGGAACGGTAGCGCGGCGTAGAAGCCGCGACGGCCCTTGGGCGCGTACTCGGTCATCATCACCGCCGCGCCGGCCTGCTCGGCACCGGCGCCCAGGCCTTGCAGCAGGCGCAGCACCACCAGCAGCACCGGCGCCAGGTAGCCCACCTGGTGAAAGGTGGGCAGGGCGCCGATCAGGGTGCTGGACACGCCCATCAGCAGCACCGTGGCCGAGAGCACGAACTTGCGCCCCACGCGGTCGCCGATCATGCCGAACAGCACGCCGCCCAGGGGGCGGATGGCAAAGCCGAGGAAGTAGGTGCCGAAGCTGGCGATCAGGCTCATGGCGCGGGTCTGTTCGGGGAAGAACAGCGGCCCGAAGATCAGCGCCGACGCCAGGGTGTACAGGGCGAAGTCGTAGTACTCCAGGGCGCTGCCCAGGGAACAGGCCCAGGCGGCGCGGTGCAGGTCTTTCTTCACCTGCGGGTCAACCGGTTCAGCGGTGTCGGACGGGGAGCGGGCGTGGGTCATGTTCGTTCCTCCAGGCGCCTTCATGGCGTCTTGTTATTGATAGGCAACCGGGATGGGTTACAGGTTCAACCGCTGGATTTCCTGGAGCATGGCCTGCTCCATCACATCGATGGGCGCGTCGTGGCCGGTGTACAGCTCGATCTGCCGGCACGCCTGGTGCACCAGCATGCGCGTGCCTGCCACGGTGCCGCAACCCAGGGCGCGGGCCTGGCGCAGCAGCGCGGTCTGCACCGGCATGAAGGCCACGTCCATGACGATCAGGTGGCTTTGCAGGCGGCCGTCCAGCGGGTTGCTGTCGGGCTGCTTGAAGCCCACCGAGGTGGCGTTGATGACGATGTCGAAGGCCTTGGCGTCGAAACGCTCCACCGCACCGCCCCAGCGCGCTTTCAACGACTGGGCCAGCTCGCTGCCGCGCTCGGCGCTGCGGTTGAACACGGTGACCTGGGCGCCGGCTTTCACACAGCCGTAGACCACCGCGCGGGCGGCGCCACCGGCACCGATCACGGCGATGCGCTTGTCGTTCAGGCGGGTGACTTCCTGCAGCGCGCGCACGGCGCCCAGGTAGTCGGTGTTGTAGCCGGTGAGCACGCCGTCGACGTTGTTGATGGTGTTGACCGCGCCAATCACCTGGGCCGATTCATCGATGGCGTCCAGGTGCGGCATGACCGCCTGCTTGTAGGGCATGGACACGTTCATGCCGCGCACGCCCAGGGTGCGGATGGCGCCGACGGCGGCCACCGGGTCTTCGACGCCGAAGCACACGAAGGTGTAGTCCAGGCCCAGGGCAGCGTAGGCAGCGTTGTGGATCTTCGCCGAGAGCGAGAACGGCGAACCCATGATCGAGCCGCACAGGGTAGGGAGTGATTGAGGCATGGTGGCATCCTTGGAAAAAGTGGGTCAGACGACGCTGGTCAGGCCGCCGTCGACGAACAGGGTCTGGCCGTTGATGAAGTCGGCGGCGGGCGAGGCCAGGAACACGGCGGCGCCGCACAGCTCCTCGACCTTGCCCCAGCGCCCGGCGGGGGTGCGTTTCACCAGCCAGTCGTCGAACGCCGGGTCGTCGGCCAAAGCCTGGTTCAGTTCGGTGCGGAAGTAGCCGGGGGCCAGGGCGTTGATCTGCAGGCCATGGCCGGCCCAGTCGGCGCACATGCCGCGGGTGAGCATGCGCACCGCGCCCTTGCTGGCGGCGTAGGGGGCGATGGACGGGCGGGCCAGTTCGCTCTGCACCGAGGCGATGTTGATGATCTTGCCGTGCTGGCGCGCGATCATGTGCCGGGCCACGGCCTTGGACACGTTGAACACGCCGTCGAGGTTGGTGCTCATCAGCCGGTGCCAGTCCTGGCTGCTGAAGTCCTGCAGGGCCTGGCGGTGCTGGATGCCGGCGTTGTTGACGAGAATGTCGATAGCGCCCAGGCGCTGTTCCAGGGCATCGATGGCCTGGGCGCTGGCGTCGTGGTCGGCGACGTCGAACACCGCGTATTCGGCGGCCAGGCCTTCGTCGCGCAGCAAGGCGCAGGCGGCCTGGGCGCGCTCGGCGTCGCGGCCGTTGAGCACCACCTGGGCGCCGGCCTGGGCCAAGCCGCGGGCCAGGGCCAGGCCGATGCCGCGTACCGAGCCGGTAATCAGCGCGCGCCGGCCGTCCAGGCGAAAGCTTGCTGTCATGTGAGTCTCCCGGTATTGGATTTATGGAATAGGGATGGCACTACTTTCAACCGCTATCGCCGGGGCCTGCCAATCGTTTATGGTGATGCCGTGATCACCGTTCGTGATCACCAGCAACGGAGGCTGTGTGGAACTCAAACACTTGCGGGCCTTTGCGGCCCTGGCCGAGGAACTGCATTTCGGCCGCGCGGCCGAGCGCCTGCACATCGTGCAACCGGCCTTGAGCGCGCAGATTCGCGCGCTGGAAGAGGACGTCGGCGCGCAGCTGTTCGAGCGCGACCGCCATGGCGTGGAACTGACCGAGGAGGGCGCGTTGTTCCTGCCCGAGGCCCTGGCCACCCTGCGCCAGGCCGGGCGCGCGCGCGAGGTGTTGCAACAGGCGGCGGCCGGCGAGGTGGGCGTGGTGCGCCTGGCGTTCGTGTCGTCGGTGCTGTCGCAACTGTTGCCCGACCTGGTGCGGCAGATGGAACAGCGCTACCCGCGCATCGAGCTGGAACTCAAGGACATGCCCTCGCTGCTGCAGGCCCGGGCGCTGCAGGACAACGCCCTGGATTTCGGCCTGGTGCGCCTGCCGCTGAACGTGCCCGGGGTGCACACGCGGATGCTGTTCGAGGAGTCGCTGGTGGTGGCACTGCCGGCCGCCGACCCGCTGTGCGCCCAACGCCGCCTCCAGCCCCAGGACCTGGCCGGGCGCCCGGCGCTGGTGCTGGCGCGCAAGTACGCGCCGGGGCTGCATGACCAGATGCTGGTGGGCTTTCATCGGCGCAAGGTGACGTTGACCATTGCCCGGGAGATGGGCGAGTTCACCACCTTGCTGGCGCTGGTGGCAGCGGGGTTGGGCGTGGGCATCGTGCCGGCGGGCGCGGCGTCGGCGCTGCCCGCCGGGGTGGTTACCCGGCCGCTGGCGCTGGCCATGAGCGGCGCCGGCATCGGCGTGGCCTGGACCGGCCTGGAAAGCCCGCGCAAACGGGCGCTGATGCAAGTGCTGGACGAGCTCTATCCGTAATTCCCGCATCTAATGCGATTCCCGCGCCTCCGCCCCCTTGTAGCAGCGGCCGCCAGGCCGCGTCCCAGGCGCCGCGGTAGGCCAGGTATGCCGCGGACGCAGCCTTCGGCAGCTGCTACGGGGTTATGCGGTGCCGGGGGTGAAGGCCATGGCTACGCCATTCATGCAGTAGCGCAGCCCGGTCGGCGCCGGGCCGTCGTCGAACACATGGCCCAGGTGCCCGCCGCAGCGGTGGCAATGCACCTCGTTGCGTTCCATGCCCAGGGTGGTGTCGCGGCTGACGTTGACCGCGCCCGGCAACGGCGCGGTAAAGCTCGGCCAGCCGGTGCCGCTGTCAAACTTGGCGCTGGAGGAAAACAGCGGCAGCTGGCACCCCGCGCAGGCAAAGCGGCCGCTGCGGTGTTCGTTATTCAAAGGGCTGCTGTAGGGCCGCTCGGTGCCCGCGCGGCGTAGCACGTCGAAGGCTTCGTCGCTGAGCAGCTGGTGCCACTGTTCATCGCTGTGCTGCACGGCGAAGGTCTCGCCCGGCGTGCTGTCCGCCGCCATGGCCAGGCGCATGCGGCCGCTCATCAGCGCGTAGGCGGCCAGCGAGGTCACTGCCGCGGCCTGGATCAAAAACCATCGTCTGGATTGCATGGTGGCGCTCCTGGTGGGCCGAATCATGGGGCCAGTGTCGGCCGCGGCCGTTCGCCAAGTCCTCACGCAGGGTTAAACGTTTTGTGACACCTTTCGCATTTCCCTTGCATTTCGTCAGGAAGCGCCGAGCGGTCGGCGAAATTCCGAGGTCACAGTCCTAGAATCTTGGGATCCAGGGATCAAGGAGGCCGTCATGGACATGTCAGCCACACAGCTTGCCAGCGTGGTAAGCCTGAAATCCGAGGCACCGACGGGCACGGGTTGTATCGACAAGGTGTTGCGGGCGTTGCGCACCCATCTGGGCATGGACGTGGCGTTCGTCTCGCAGTTTCGCACCAGTGACCGGGTGTTCATCCACGTCGACACCGACGGCGATGGCCCGATCCGGCCGGGCGATGCGCTGCCGCTGGACGTGGGCTACTGCCTGAAGGTGGTGGAGGGCGATTTGCCCGAGCTGATCGCCAACACCGGCGAGGTGCCCGAGGCCCTGGCCATCCCGGAAACCCTGGCACTGCCCATCGGTTCGCACATGAGCGTGCCTATTTACCTGAGCGACGGCCGGCTGTACGGCACCTTCTGCTGCTTTGGCTACAGCGCCGACAGCAGCCTGGGCCAGCGCGACCTGCTGGTGATGAAGGTGTTTGCCGAGCTGATCGCCGACCGCATCGAGGGCGACCTGACCCTGGTGCGTGACCGCGTGGCCAAGCACCGGCGCATCTCCGCGGTGCTGGCCAGCCAGCAGCCGGGCATCGTCTACCAACCGATCTTCGATTTCCAGGGCATGAGCATCTGCGGCTGGGAGTGCCTGTCGCGCTTCAACCTGGAACCGGTGCGCAGCCCGGACCAATGGTTCAAGGAAGCCGCCGAGGCCGGCTTGGGCGTGGAGCTGGAGTGTCACGCCATCGCCGCCGCCCTCAAGGGCATGGACGCGCTGCCCTCGGGCACCTACCTGACCATCAACTGCTCGCCGCAATTGATGCTCAGCGGCCGCCTGACCGACCTGCTCAGCCCGTGCCCGGCCAGCCGCCTGGTGCTGGAAATTACCGAGCACGCCATCGTCAATGACTACACCGGGCTACTCAAGGCCCTCAAGCCCCTGCGCCAGAACGGCGTGCGCGTCGCCATCGACGACGCCGGCGCCGGCTACGCCAGCATGCGCCACATCCTGCAACTGCGCCCGGACATGATCAAACTGGACATGAGCCTGACCCAGGGCATCGACCACGACCCCCAGAAACGCGCCATGGCCTCGGCGCTCATCGCCTTTGCCCGCGAGACCGGCAGCACCATCGTCGCCGAAGGGGTGGAAACCCAGTCGGAGCTGGATGCTCTGCGGTTGCTGGGGGCGAACAAGGTGCAGGGGTACCTGCTGGGGCGGCCGTTGAGCCTGATCGATGCCTTGGCGCTGGTGGAGCGGGTGGCGGTGAACAGCCTCGACGAGTCAATGGCCTCCCACGCCTCGTAGTCCTTAGTAGCAGCGGCCGCAGGCCGCGTCCAAGGGCGCCGCCCTGGCACACCGCGTTGCAAGAGTCAGCCTTCGGCAGCTTGCCACGCGGTCGCTCTGCCCATTTAATACGCGGATGCCGCCTCCCACTCCCCTTGGGACAGCAGGTCAACTTTGACAAAATCAGCACCGCATGGGTACCTGAGTGAACGATGCCAACGAGTTTTTAATTTCATGGAATGCCCCGATTGTTCCATCTGTTTCCCTTGCTGGTATTCCGCTGTGCGCTGACGCTGCAGTGGTGGATAAAATTGTGGCAAGTCGTTTGCTCTCCGAACACTCCGCTGCTTATAAATTCGATGGGGCTCCTCTGTTGAAGGGACAGTGCTTTCAACTCGATGCTAATGGGGATGGTGGTTACCTATTCTCTCTCTTTGATGAGGGTTTGATTAATAAGTTGAATGCGGGGACGCCTGCGCTCACTATTTCTATCAGGGGGGGTAAGGTTTACGCAGTAAAAGTGTATGATTTTAGTTTTCCCGGGGAGTCAGTGGGGGAGCTTGTGTATAAAGGTGTCCTGCCAGGTGGAATAGGGTTGGGGAGTTTGGTTGCTGATCTCTTGAAGTTTACAGGGTTGGAATTTGATGAGGGAGAGGAGTGGTTTTACACCGATAGTCAGTTTGGTGGGCTTGAAGTTAGCGGTTGGGGGGTGCCGCTTGCACATCACCCAGACCAAATTATTACTGCATTGTGTGTGATCGGGAGTTAGCCCCTGTACGAAGAGATGTGCCAGTTCGCAAGAATGTTATTTCAATTAATCAGTTTTTTTTCAAAGTGGGAGGGCTCTTCGGAACGGTCAGTGTTTAAGGTGGGTCTCTCTGAGGAAGATTATCGCCTCTACCATCTATTTGCCGAGCAAATAACCAGGCATTGGACTCGTGCTTTGTCAGACTGTTTTCCGGAGAAGGTTTTTCGGTTCGAAATTGCGGATGATCCCCTTGATGAGTTTGGAGTATGCCTGACATTTTGGCAGCCTTAGTTTTAATGTGCCGTTGCTGCGCCCACAATTTTTGGGGGGTGAACAATCCGTCATGCCTGGCACACCACCGCATTGCCTTACGCAGCCTGCGGCAGCGGCTACGCAGGATGTGGCGAAATGGCCGAATCTGTGGGCAGCCTAACCCCTACGCGTAGGAAGCGTCTATTATCGCCTCGCTGCCTTGTTTAGGCCGGCTGCTCTCCATACCCTCCCTTCGTCGCTGAACCCTTCAGCGATCGGGTTTGGTAGCCCGGCTCAGATCAAGGCGCGTCAGTACCGCTGCTTCATGGCGGCTGTGCGCGGGGCGCCCCTGTGCGCGCCGGGTTTCTTGATCCCCGGTCTACCAACCTGCAAACAGCCGCCACCCTATTCGTTTGGTAGCGACTCGGGACGGTTTCACCGATCAAGGAAAGCGTTTTAGTGGATAAGCTCACGTTCGATCACCCCGCTACAGAATCCCTTCAAGATCCCCGCACCGCCAGTTGTACCTTCGGCCCCCTCGACGACAACGACGAACCGCTGTTCGAGGTACGCGCAGGCGTGAAGGCGGAAACGGCGCTGGCGCAGTTGGCGTTGTTGCTCAAGTGCGCTCATGAAAGTGCGTATGAACTGACAGACAACGGCTGCGGTTGCCCGGGCCTGGTGTGGTCGGTGGTGCAGTCGGTGGAAAGCGCGCAGGCGCTGTTGGACGCCGTGTTGAAAGGCGCGACACACAACCCGTAGCCGCTGCCGCCAGGCTGCGCTGGCCGGTGTCTGGAGATTTTCCGTGAAGCGCAGGGCCAGCGCAGCCTGCGGCAGCGGCTACGCAGGGTGTGGTGGAATGGTGGAGTTTCTTCGCAACGACAAACGCCGTGTTGAAAGGCGCAGCAAACAACCCGTAGCAGCGGCCGCAGGCCGCGTCCGAGGGCGTCACGCAGTACCTGGGGCACCGCGGCGTCCCGGGACGCGGCCTTTGGCCGCTGCTACGGGTTACGCCATGAAGGCGGCTTTCAGCAGCTGTTTGGTGTAGGGGTGCTGCGGGGCTGAGAACACTTGTGCTGCGGGGCCTTGCTCCAGCACCTGGCCTGACTTGATCACCACCAACTGATGACTCAAGGCCTTGACTACTGCCAGGTCATGGCTGATGAACAGGTAGGTGAGGTTGTATTTCAGCTGCAGCGACCGCAACAGTTCCACCACCTGCCGCTGCACCGTACGGTCCAGCGCCGAGGTGGGTTCGTCCAGCAATATCAGCGCCGGCTTGAGCACCAGCGCCCGGGCGATGGCGATGCGTTGGCGTTGGCCGCCGGAGAATTCATGGGGGTAACGGTGGCGGGTGGCGGGGTCGAGGCCCACTTCCTGGAGCGCTTCGATGATGGCTTTTTCCTGCTCGGCAGGCGTGCCGATGCCGTGAATGCGCAAGCCCTCGCCAACGATCTGCGCCACGCTCATGCGCGGGCTGAGGCTACCGAACGGGTCCTGGAATACCACCTGCATCTGCCGGCGCAGGGGGCGTATCTGTTCGCGGTTGAGGCGCTCCAGCGGCTGGCCGTGGAAGCGGATGGCGCCCTGGCTTGAGATCAGCCGCAGGATGGCCAGGCCCAGGGTAGATTTGCCCGAGCCGCTTTCGCCGACGATGCCCAGGGTCTGCCCGCGCGGCAGGCTGAACTGAATGCCGTCCACGGCCTTGACGTAGTCGGTGGTGCGTTTGAACAGGCCTTTCTTGATCGGGAACCACACCTTCAGGTCGTCGACTTCCAGCATCGGCTCACCCGCCACGGTGGCGGCCGGCTCGCCGCGCGGTTCGGCGCCCAGCAGTTCGCGGGTGTAGGGGTGCTGCGGGTGGTTGAACAACTGCTCGCAGTCGCCCTGTTCAACGATGCAGCCCTGTTGCATCACGCACACCCGCTGGGCCACGCGCTTGACCAGGTTGAGGTCGTGGGTAATCAGCAGCAGGGCCATGCCCAGGCGCTGCTGCAAGGACTTGAGCAGTTCGAGGATTTTCAGCTGCACGGTGACGTCGAGGGCGGTGGTGGGCTCGTCGGCGATCAGCAGTTGCGGCTCGTTGGCCAGGGCCATGGCGATCATCACGCGCTGCCGTTGGCCGCCGGACAGCTCATGGGGCAGGGCCTTGAGGCGCTGGCGCGGCTCGGGAATGCCGACCATCTCCAGCAGCTCCAGGGTACGCGCGGTGGCGGCCTTGCCGGTGAGGCCCTTGTGCAGGCCAAGCACTTCGTTGATCTGCTTCTCGATGCTGTGCAGCGGGTTCAGCGAGGTCATGGGCTCCTGGAAGATCATGGCGATGCGGTTGCCGCGAATCTGCCGCAGGCGCTTTTCGTCCATGTGCAGCAGGTCCTGGCCCTCGTACGTCACCGTGCCGCTGGGGTGGCTGGCGATGGGGTAGGGCAGCAGGCGCAGGATGGAGTGCGCGGTAACCGACTTGCCCGAGCCGCTTTCGCCCACCAGCGCCAGGGTCTCGCCGCGGCGGATGTCGAAGTTCACGCCTTCCACCACCCGGGCCGAGCGTTCGTTGTTGTCGAATTGCACCGCCAGGTCGCGGATTTCGATCAGGTTGTCAGGGTGCATGTCATTTCCTTGGATCGAACGCGTCGCGGGCGGCTTCGCCGATGAACACCAGCAGGCTCAACATCAACGCCAGCACGGCAAAGGCGCTGATGCCAAGCCAGGGCGCCTGCAGGTTGGACTTGCCCTGGGACACCAGTTCGCCCAGCGACGGCGAGCCGGCCGGCAGGCCGAAACCCAGGAAGTCGAGGGCGGTGAGGGTGCCGATGGCGCCGGTGAGAATGAACGGCATGAAGGTCATGGTCGAGACCATGGCGTTGGGCAGGATGTGCTGGAACATGATGCTGGCGTCGCGCATGCCCAGGGCGCGGGCGGCGCGCACGTACTCCAGGTTGCGGCCGCGCAGGAACTCGGCGCGCACCACGTCCACCAGGCTCATCCACGAGAACAGCAGCATGATGCCCAGCAGCCACCAGAAGTTGGGCTGCACGAAGCTGGCCAGGATGATCAGCAGGTACAGCACCGGTAGCCCCGACCACACCTCCAGGAAACGCTGCCCGGCTAGGTCCACCCAGCCGCCGTAGAAGCCCTGCAGGGCGCCGGCGATGACGCCGACGATGGAGCTGAGGATGGTCAGGGTCAGGGCGAACAGCACCGAGATGCGGAAGCCGTAGATCACCCGCGCGAGCACGTCGCGGCCCTGATCGTCGGTGCCCAGCCAGTTCTGCGCGGAAGGTGGCGCTGGCGCCGGTACCTTGAGGTCGTAGTTGATGCTCTGGTAGCTGAACGGGATGGGCGCCCACAGGGTCCAGCTGTCCTTGGCCTTGAGCAGCTGCTGGATGTACGGGCTCTTGTAGTTGGCCTCCAGCGGGAATTCACCGCCGAAGGTGGTTTCCGGGTAGCGCTGGAACGCCGGGAAGTACCAGCTGCCGTCGTAGTGCACGGCCAAGGGCTTGTCGTTGGCGATCAGCTCGGCGCCAAGGCTGGCCACGAACAGAATCATGAACAGCCACAGCGACCACCAGCCGCGCTTGTTGGCCTTGAACCGCTGCAGGCGACGGGCGTTGAGGGGGGAAAGGCTCATCTCAGTGCTCCCGGCGTTCGAAGTCGATGCGTGGGTCGACCAGGCTGTAGGTCAGGTCGCCGATCAGTTTCACCAGCAACCCCAGCAGGGTGAAGATGAACAGGGTGCCGAAGACCACCGGGTAGTCGCGGTTCACCGCGGCCTCGAAACTCATCAGGCCGAGGCCGTCGAGGGAAAAGATCACCTCCACCAGCAAGGAACCGGTGAAGAAGATGCCGATGAACGCCGAAGGGAAGCCGGCGATCACCAGCAGCATGGCGTTGCGGAACACGTGGCCGTAGAGCACGCGGTTGTTGCTCAGGCCCTTGGCCTTGGCGGTGACCACGTACTGCTTGCCGATCTCGTCGAGGAAGCTGTTCTTGGTCAGGAAGGTCATGGTGGCGAAGTTGCCGATCACCAGGGCCGTCACCGGCAGCGCCAGGTGCCAGAAGTAATCCAGCACCTTGCCGCCCAGGCTCAGCTGGTCGAAGTTGTTGGAGGTCAGGCCGCGCAGCGGGAACCAATCCAGGTAGCTGCCGCCGGCGAACACCACGATCAGCAGGATGGCGAACAGGAACGCCGGGATGGCGTAGCCGACGATGATCGCCGAGCTGGTCCACACGTCGAAGTGGCTGCCGTGGCGGGTGGCCTTGGCGATGCCCAGGGGGATGGACACCAGGTACATGATCAGCGTGCTCCACAGCCCCAGCGAGATGGAGACCGGCATCTTCTCCAGAATCAGGTCGGTGACCTTGGCGTCGCGGAAGAAGCTGGAGCCGAAGTCGAAGTGGGCGTAGTTCTTGATCATGATCCACAGGCGCTCGCCCGCGGGCTTGTCGAAGCCGTACTGTTTTTCGATCTCCTTGATCAGCGCCGGGTCCAGGCCCTGGGCGCCACGGTAGCTGGAGCCGCCCATGGACACCTCCGAGCCGCCGCCGCTGAAGCGGCTGGTGGCGCCCTCGAAGCCTTCAAGCTTGGCGATGGCCTGCTCCACCGGGCCGCCGGGGGCGGCCTGGATGATCAGGAAGTTGATGATCAGGATGCCGAACAGCGTCGGGATGATCAGCAGCAGGCGCTTGCAGATATAGGCCAGCATCTCAGCGCTCCTTGCCGGGCGAGTCGGTGTCGGTGGTAATGGGGATGGCCGGCTTGACGTCCGGCTTGGCCCACCAGGTCATGGTGCCGACGTCATAGCGCGGCGACACGGCCGGGTGGCCCAGGTGGTTCCAGTAGGCCACGCGCCAGGTCTTGATATGCCAGTTGGGCACCAGGTAGTAGTTGTTCAGTAGTACCCGGTCGAGGGCGTGGGAGTGGGCGATCAGGCTCTTGCGGGTGTCGGCGTTGATCAGGCTCTCGGTGAGCTGGTCCACGGCGGGGTCCTTGATGCCCATGATGTTGTAGCTGCCGCTGCGGTCGGCGCTGCTCGACTCCCAGTACTCGCGCTGTTCGTTGCCCGGCGAGTCTGACTGCGGGAAGCTTGAGACCATCATGTCGAAGTCGCGGTTGCGCCGGCGGGTGACGTACTGCGAGGCGTCGACGCGGCGCAGCACCAGCTCGATGCCGAGGTCGGCGAGGTTGCGCTTGTAGGGCAGCAGCACGCGCTCGAACTCGGGCTGGGCCAGCAGGAACTCGATGCTCACCGGCTTGCCGCTGGCGTCCACCATGCGGTCGTTGACCACGTGCCAGCCAGCCTCCAGCAGGAGCTTGTAGGCTTGGCGCTGCTGGTCGCGGATCATGCCGCTGCCGTCGGTGACCGGGTTCTTGAACGGCGTGGTGAACACCGCGTCGGGGACCTTGCCGCGCAACGGTTCGAGGATTTTCAGCTCTTCGGCGTCCGGCAGGCCGGAGGAGGCCAGGTCGGAGTTTTCGAAGTAGCTGTCGGTGCGCGTGTAGGCGCCGTTGAACAGCTGGCGGTTGCTCCATTCGAAGTCGAACAGCAGGCCCAGCGCCTGGCGCACGCGCACGTCCTGGAACAGCGGCCGGCGCAGGTTGAAGACAAAGCCCTGCATGCCCACCGGGTTGCCGTTGGGCAGCTCTTCGCGGATCAGGCGTTTCTCGCGCACTGCCGGCACGTCGTAGGCGGTGGCCCAGTTCTTTGCGGTCATCTCCAGCCAGTAGTCGAAGGCGCCGGCCTTCAGGGCTTCCAGGGCCACGTTGTTGTCGCGGTAGTAGTCGGTGGTCAGCACGTCGAAGTTGTACGAGCCGCGGTTGATGGGCAGGTCCTTGGCCCAGTAGTCCTTGACCCGCTCGTAGCGCACCGAGCGCCCGGCATTCACCGCCGCCACCTTGTAGGGGCCGCTGCCCAGGGGGAATTCGAGGTTGGCGCGGCTGAAGTCGCGGGTGGCCCAGTAGTGCTTGGGCAGCACCGGCAGCTGGCCGAGGATCACCGGCAGCTCGCGGTTGTCGCGGGTCTTGAAGTCGAAGCGCACGTGCAGCGGGTCTTCGGCTTCCACCTTGGCGACGTCGGCGTAGTAGGTGCGGTACAGCGGCGAGCCGTCCTTCATCAGCAGGTTGAAGGTGAACACCACGTCGTCGGCGCGCATGGGCTGGCCGTCGTGGAAGCGCGCCTCGGGGCGCAGGGTGAAGCGCACCCAGCTGTTGTCAGGGGCCTTCTCGATGGTCTTGGCCACCAGGCCGTATTCGGTCAGCGGTTCGTCCAGGCTCTGGCGCGCCAGGGTGTCGTAGATCAGGCCGATGTCGTCGGCGGGTACGCCCTTGCTGATGAACGGGTTGAAACTGTCGAAGCCGCCCGAGGCGGCGTTGCGGAAGGTGCCGCCCTTGGGCGCGTCGGGGTTCACGTAGTCGAAGTGCTGGAAGTCGGCCGGGTACTTGGGGGCCTCGTTGTACAGGGTCACGGCGTGCTGCGGGGCGGCGCAGGCCAGCCCGCTCAGCAGCAACCCGCAGGCGGCCGGCAACAGGGCGCGTAGGCGCGTCATGGGTGGGTCTCCACAGGCTTGAGCCACCACGTGTTGAGGCCCAGGGTATAGGGCGGCGTGGTGACGAAAGCGAAACGGTTGCGGTAGGCCAGACGATGGGCGTCCAGGTACCAATTGGGAATCATGTAGTGCTGGGACAGCAGCACGCGGTCCAGGGCGCGCGCGGCGGCCACCTGGTCATCGCGGCTGTGGGCGGCCAGCAGGTCGTCGAGCAGGTGGTCGACCACCGGGTTGGCGATGCCGGCGTAGTTCTTGCTGCCCTTGACCGTCGCCTGGCTCGAGTGGAAGTACTGCCACTGCTCGAGGCCGGGGCTGAGGGTCTGGTTGAGGGTCATCAGAATCATGTCGAAGTCGAATTGGTCCAGCCGCTGCTTATACTGGGCGCGGTCGACGGTGCGCAAGCGCGCATCGATGCCGATGCCGCGAAGGTTTTCGACATAAGGTTGCAGGATCCTTTCCAGCCCCGGGTTCACCAGCAGCAACTCCAGGCGCAACGGCTGCCCCTGGGCGTTCAGCAGGCGCTGGCTGTCGAGCTTCCAGCCGGCGTCGGCCAACAGCCCCAGGGCGCGGCGCAGGGTCTCGCGCTCGATGCCGCGGCCCTGGGTGACGGGCACGTTGTACGGCTGGGTGAACAGCGTGGCGGGCAGTTGCTGACGGTAGGGTGCCAGCAGCAGGAACTCCTTGCCGGCGGGCAGGCCGCTGGCGCTGAATTCGCTGTTGGGGTAGTAGCTGGTGGCGCGGCGGTAGGCGCCGTTGAACAGCGCGCTGTTGGTCCATTCGAAGTCCAGCAGCAGGCCCAGGGCCTCGCGCACGCGCACATCGGCCAGGGCCGGGCGCCGGGTGTTGAAGAACAGGCCCTGGGTCTGGGTGGGGATCTGGTGCTGGATCTGCGCCTTGATCACGTCGCCGCGCAGCACGGCGGGGTAGTTGTAGCCGTTGGCCCAGTTCTTCGCCTGGTGTTCCAGGTAGATGTCGAACTCGCCGGCCTTGAAGGCTTCGAAGGCCACGTCGTTGTCGCGGTAGAACTCCACCTCCACGCGGTCGAAGTTGTACTTGCCGCGGTTCACCGGCAGGTCCTGGCCCCACCAGTCCTTGACGTGCTCGAACACCAGGCGCCGGCCCGGCACCACCTGGGTGATGCGGTAGGGGCCGCTGGTGACCGGTGGCTCAAAGGTGGTGGCCTGGAAGTCGCGGCCTTGCCAATAGTGCTCGGGCAGCACCGGCAGCTCGCCCATGCGCAAAATCAGCAGCGGGTTGGCGCTGCGCTTGAACACGAAGCGGATGCGCTGGGGGCCGAGAATGTCCACGCGCTGCACTTCCTGCAGGCTGGTGCGGTACTGCGGGTGGCCTTCCTTGAGCAGGGTGCGGTAGGAGAAGGCCACGTCGCGCGCGGTGATCGGCACGCCGTCGTTGAAGTGCGCCTCGGGGCGCAGGTTGAACACCACCCAGCTGCGATCTTCGCTGTATTCCACGCTCTTGGCGATCAGCCCGTAGCTGGACGTGGGCTCGTCGCCGGACGGGTCGTACTGGCCGGTGCCGACCATCAGGGTTTCGTTCTGCTCGCTGACGCCGTACTGGATGAAGTTCGGCGTGCTTACCGGGCTGCTGCCCTTGAAGGTGTAGGGGTTGAGCGTGTCGAAGGTGCCGAACGCCATCACCCGCAGGGTGCCGCCCTTGGGCGCCTGGGGGTTGGCCCAGTCGAAATGGGTGAAGCTGGCCGGGTACTTGAGGGTGCCGAACTGGGCGTAGCCATGGCTCTGGAACACCGTCGCGCCAGCGTGACAGCTCAGGACCAGGCCTAGTGAGAGCAGGAGCGAACGCATCAAGTCAGAGATCCGATTTATTACCGGTACAGTAACAGTTTGTCTCTGGTTGAAGAAGAGTCCGCCGGGCTTACTCGGTGGCGGCCGGAGGTTGGGTAATGGCCTTGACCTTGGCTTCGATGTCCAGCCGCTCTTGCTGGCTGAGCACGCCGCGGTCCCACAGCTCCATGGCGGCGGACAGCACCCAGCCGTGGTAGAAGGCGCGGGACACGTCGCGAGTCTCGGCGGCCAGGGCTTCGAGCACGGCGTCGAGGTGGGCGAGTTTGCGGGCTTTGAGCGCTTCAGGGGTTTCGGTGGTCATGGAGATGCCTTGCGTAAAAGGTTTCGCGTAGGAGCCGACCTTGGTCGCGATGGTAGCGCCGCGGTGTGTCAGGCGCGGCCTCATCGCGCGCAAGCGCGGCTCCTACGGGGATGTGGGGGTATCAGCGGTCGCGGTAGACGACCAGGGTCTGGCCTGGCTTCAGCGCGCGTGCGGTGTTGGGGTTCCAGCGCTTGAGGTGGTTGACCTCGACGTTGAAACGCTGGGCCACCACGTACAGCGAATCGCCCTTGCGAATCTTGTAGCGGGTGGCGACCTGGCCGCTCTTGCCGCCCTTGCTGGTGCGTGCGCTGGCCACGGCGGTGGTCTTGCCACGGGCCTTGGTGGCAGGACGGCTGTTGTCCTGCATCACCAGGGTCTGGCCGACCTTCAGGTGCATGCCCGACAGCTTGTTCCAGTGCTGCAGGTCTTTCACGTCAACCTTGTTGGCGCGGGCGATCAGGCCCAGGTTGTCACCGCGCTTGACCTTGTAGGTGCGGCGGCGTGCCGGCATGTCCACGCGAGCCACGTCTTCGACGAGCTTGCGCTTGGGCGCCAGGGTCAGCAGTTCCTCGGGGCCCATCTTGGCCAGGCTCTCCGTCAGCAGGTGGGCCTTGGCGGTTGGCACCAGCAGGTGCTGGGGGCCGTCCACGGTGACGCGCTGCTTGAGGGCCGGGTTGAGCTGGAACAGCTCGTCCTCGTCGATGTTGGCCAGCGCCGCGACGCGGCCCAGGTCCATCTGCTGGTTGACCTCCACCACCTCGAAATACGGCTGGTTGGCGATGGGGTTGAGGTTCACGCCGTAGGCCTCGGGGGACATCACCAGCTCCGACAGTGCCAGCAGCTTGGGCACGTAGTCGCGGGTTTCCTGGGGCAGGGGCAGGTTCCAGTAGTCGGTGGGCAGGCCCAGCTTCTCGTTGCGCTCGATGGCACGGCTGACCGTGCCTTCGCCGGCGTTGTAGGCGGCCAGGGCCAGCAGCCAGTCGCCGTTGAACATGTCGTGCAGGCGGCTGAGGTAGTCCAGCGCGGCAGCGGTGGACGCGGTCACGTCGCGGCGGCCGTCGTAGAAACGGGTCTGGCGCAGGTTGAAGTAACGGCCGGTGGAGGGGATGAACTGCCACAGCCCGCGGGCATCGCTGCGCGAATAGGCCATGGGGTTGTAGGCGCTTTCGATCACTGGCAGCAGGGCCAGCTCCAGCGGCATGTTGCGTTCTTCCAGGCGCTCGACGATGTAGTGCATGTACAGGCTGCCGCGGCCGCTGGCGTTTTCCAGGAAGGACGGGTTGCTGACGAACCACAGGCGTTGTTGCTCGACCCGCGGGTTCACCGCCACGCCATCCTGCAGCTGGAAGCCCTGGCGCATGCGTTCCCAGACGTCCTGGGGCGCTTGCTGGTGGGCCTGTTGGGCATCCGGGAAGATGGGTTTCTGCTTGATGCGTGCGTTCAGGCTGTGCAGCCTGACGCTCTCGGCATCCGGAACCTGGCCCGTGCTTTGGCAGCCCGCCAGAATCACCGGCAGGGTCAGCGCGATGGCCTGTGCCAACCGCGTCAATGCGTCTGAATTGAAGGGCTTTCGAGTGTTGGACGACATTGGCTGGGAAGGTGATCCGGGCAAAAATGTCGGGCGATTCTAGAAACTGCCCACCCCCGGGTCAACCTTTCAGAATTTTTGGACGCAAGCGCGAGGGCTTTAGAACTTATCTTTCCATGCCCTAAGCGCAGCAAAAACGGCCACGGGAGAAGGGTTTACGACGCCTGTCCGTTCGTCTGCTTTTTTTCTGACACCTGCTTCATTGACACGCAAAAACGGGTTGGTCTGCAATTCCAGGGCCATGCTTGATGGCAGGGTGATGCGATTTTGCTCGCGCAGGGCGGTAACGTCAGCGAAACGTTGGGCAAGCTGCGGGTTTTGCGGTTCCACCGCGCAGGCGAAGCGCAGGTTGCTCAAGGTGTATTCGTGGGTGCAGTACACCGCAGTGGCGGCGGGCAGGGCGGCCAGGCGCTGGAGCGAATCATGCATCTGCGCAGGCGTGCCCTCGAACAGGCGGCCGCAACCGCCGGCGAACAGGGTGTCGCCGCAGAACAGCAGCGGCGTCTCTGCCTGGGCGTGGTAATAGGCGATGTGGCCCAGGGTGTGGCCAGGTACGGCCATCACGTCGAAGCCCAGGCCCAGCACCTCGATGCGGGCGCCGTCGTCCAGGGCCACGTCGCGGGCCGGGATGGTTTCATTCGCGGGGCCGTACACCGTGGCGCCGGTGGCCTGCTTGAGCTCGGCCACGCCGCCGACGTGGTCGTGGTGGTGGTGGGTGACCAGGATGTCGCTCAACTGCCAGCCCGGGTGGGCGGCCAGCCAGGCCAGCACCGGCGCGGCGTCGCCCGGGTCGACCACGGCGCAGCGTTTGCTTGCAGCGTCTTGTAACAACCACAGGTAGTTATCGGTGAAGGCTGGCAGTGCGTCGATCTGTATCATGGCGCGATTCGCTAAGCGTTGAATAATGGTGCATCTTAGAACCTGTTGGGGCTATTGGTGAACCTCTTCGATGGGAGAAGGCAATGACCGATAAAGCGTTTGCGCAGGCCGACCCGGAGTGGCTGGAGTTGATCGGCCAGGCCAGGGACTGGTTCGAGGGCCCGTTGGGCCAGTTCCTGCTCACTGAAGAGCAGGCGTTGCTGGAGGAAGAGCTGGGCCGTTTCTTCGGCGGCTACCTGGTGCATTACGGCCCCAGCGCCCAGCTGCCACCCCAGGCCCCGCAGGTGCAGCGCAACGTACGCCTGGGCGCGCCGCTGCCGGGGGTGGAGATTGTCTGCGAGGAACAGGCCTGGCCGTTGAGCGAGCACGCCGCCGACGTGGTGGTGCTGCAGCACGGCCTGGATTTCAGCCTGTCGCCACATGGGCTGCTGCGCGAGGCGGCCAGCGCCGTGCGTCCCGGCGGCCACCTGATCATCGTCGGCATCAACCCCTGGAGCGCCTGGGGCCTGCGCCGTGCCTTCGCCCATGATGCCCTGCGCAAGGCGCGCTGTTTTTCCGCCTCGCGGGTGGGTGACTGGCTCAACCTGCTGGGCTTTGCGCTGGAGAAACGCCGGTTCGGGTGCTATCGTCCGCCGCTTGCGTCCCCCGCCTGGCAGGCACGCCTGGCCGGCTGGGAGCGCCGCGCCGGCCACTGGCAAAGTGCCGGTGGCGGCTTCTATATATTGGTCGCGCGCAAACTGGTGGTGGGCCTGCGCCCGCTGCGCCAGGTGCGTCGCGAACCCATGGGCAAGTTGATTCCGTTGCCGATGGCCAAGGTCAATCGACGCAACAGCGAACCCTGACATCGACGGATAGGTAGTAATGAGCGATAGCGTTGAAATCTTCACCGACGGCGCCTGCAAGGGCAACCCGGGCGTCGGTGGCTGGGGCGCCCTGCTGGTATGCAAGGGCGTGGAAAAGGAACTGTGGGGCGGCGAGGCGGCCACCACCAACAACCGCATGGAGCTGATGGCGGCCATCCGCGGCCTGGAAGAACTCAAGCGCCCTTGCGAGGTGCTGCTGGTGACCGACTCCGAGTACGTGATGAAGGGCATCAACGAGTGGATGGTCAACTGGAAGAAGCGCGGCTGGAAGACCGCCGCCAAGCAGCCGGTGAAGAACGCCGACCTGTGGCAACTGCTGGATGAGCAGGTGGGGCGCCACACCGTGACCTGGAAATGGGTACGCGGCCATACGGGCCACCATGGCAACGAGCGGGCGGACCAGCTGGCGAACCGTGGGGTGGATGAGGTTCGCGCGCTCAAGCGCTGACGTTCGAACCCGTAGCCGCTGCCGCCAGGCTGCGCTGGCCCCCGAGTACACTGCAGGCTCCCAGTGAGGCACCGGGCCAGCGCAGCCTTCGGCAGCGGCTACAGATTGCGTGATGCCTAGCGGGCCTTCAGCGCCCGCTCCATCCGGGCAATCCCTTCCTCCAGCAGCGCCCGCGGGCAACCGAAGTTCAAGCGCACGAACTGCCCACCCACCGCGTCATCGAAATCGGTGCCTGGGCTCAGCCCCACCTTGGCTTCCTTGAGGAAGAAGGCGTGCGGGTCGTTCAGCCCCAGCGCCGTGCAGTCCAGCCACGCCAGGTAGGTGCCTTGTGGCAGCGTCATGGTCACGCCCGGCAGCCGGGTGGCCACGGCGTTGGCCAGGTAGTCGCGGTTGGCCTGCAGGTAGGCGGTCACCTCGGCCAGCCATGCGCCGCCATGGGTGAAGGCCGCCTCGGTGGCCACCAGGCCCAGGGTGCTGACGCTGTCGACCATGCCCAGCCGCGCGTTGTTGAAGCGGTGGCGCAGCGAGGGGCTCTTGATCACCGCGAAGGCGTTCTTCATGCCGGCGATGTTGAACGCCTTGGTGGCCGACATCAGGGTGATGGTGCGCTGGGCGATGTCATCGTTCAGGCTGGCGATGGGAATGTGCTTGCGCCCGTCGAACAGGATCTGCGCGTGGATCTCGTCGCTGATCAGCAGGGTGTCGTGGGCCACGCAGGCGTCGGCGATGGCCTGCAGTTCGGCGCGTTCGAACACCTTGCCCAGCGGGTTGTGCGGGTTGCTGAGGATCATCGCCCCGGCCTGGCCCAGGGCCTGGTCCAGCGCCTTCAGGTCAGTGGGGTACAGGCCGTTGGCGTCCACGTGGAACGGCAGGTCGATGCGTGGCAGGTTCCAGTGCCCGGCGGCGTTCAGCAGCGGTCGGTAGTTGGGCGTCTGCACCACCACCCCGGCGCCGGGTGCCAGCAGGCCATTGAGCGCCATGTTCACGCCGCCTTCCACGCCGGGCAGGAACACCAGCTCCTCGGGCGCCACCTGCCAGTCGAACAGCTCGCGCAGGGCCTTGACCAGAGTACCGCGCAGGCTGTCCTGGGCCACGCTGTAGCCCAGCATCGGGTGCATCAGGCGATCCTGCAGGGCCTGGACAATGCCCGGTGCCACGGCGAAGTCCATGTCGGCCACCCACATGGGCAGCACGTCGGCGGGGAAGCGGCTCCACTTGGTGCTGCCGGTGTTGTGGCGGTCGTGGACGGTGTCCAGGTTGAATGTGTTGGCCACGCGGGTCTCCATGGGTTGGGCGGGCGAGGGCGATAATATGCGGTATTTTTGCTGGTGCTGCACTTGTGGAGACGGCTACCGGCCTTGGGCGCCGCCTGGTGGCAGCTGCTACGGAGACATCTCCTCTAACAAAGCAATCGTTGCCTGGCTGTCCCTGATTGGTAGGCTCGACGCCTGACAAACGGGAAGCGCCATCGTGACTTCAACAAACATCTCCACACTCCGCGCACAAGACTGCACCAATAGTATGATAATCTGCGACAGCAGACTCAGACCCTTAGGTGAAATCATGGCCACGGTACGCAAAACCATCACCCTGACCGACGCGCAGGACAGCTGGATCAAGGCCCAGATTGATTCTGGGTTATACACCAATGACAGTGAATGCATCCGCGACCTCATTCGTCGCGAGCAGGAATATCGGCATAGTCGCGACGCCATTCGTGCCGCGCTCATTGTCGGTGAGGCCAGCGGAGAGCCTCAGCCCTTCGACGCCGAAGCGTTCAAGCAAAGAATGACCACCACACGTGCCTGAATATCGTCTGACGCCAGCTGCCGTGGCGGATCTCGAAGGCATATGGCGGTACACGGAGCAACGGTGGGGCGTTGAGCAGGCCAACGCTTACACAGATGCACTGACACGAGCGTTCGGTGACTTGGCAGCTCGTCCATCCAAAGCAAGGGCGTGCAATGAAATTCGAGAGGCTTACCGCCTTATCACGATCGAGCATCATACGGTCTACCTGACGGTACAGATTTATGGCATCGCCATTGTGCGGATCCTGCACAAGGCAATGGACGCACCGCGACACCTCTAACAGCCCCCACTTATGCTAAAGTGCGCGGCTGTCCCCGCTGTTGAAATGACGAGAGTGTTGCACCCATGGCGACGAGATACGTAGTCCTCGATACTGAAACCACCGGCATGCCGGTCACCGATGGTCACCGGATCATCGAAATCGGTTGTGTCGAAGTCATCGGCCGGCGCCTGACCGGGCGCAATTTCCACGTCTATTTGCAGCCGGACCGCTCAAGCGACGAAGGCGCGATCGGCGTGCACGGCATCACCGACCAGTTCCTGATCGGCAAGCCACGCTTTGCCGAGGTGGCCGAGGAGTTCTTCGAGTTCATCAAGGGCGCCGAGCTGATCATCCACAACGCGGCGTTCGACGTTGGTTTCATCAACAACGAATTCGCCTTGATGGGCCAGCAGGACCGGGCCGACGTCACCACTTATTGCACGGTGCTCGACACCCTGGCCATGGCCCGTGAGCGCCACCCCGGCCAGCGCAACAGCCTCGACGCCCTGTGCAAGCGCTATGGCGTAGACAACTCCGGCCGTGAACTGCACGGCGCGTTGCTCGACTCCGAGATTCTGGCGGACGTCTACCTGGCCATGACCGGTGGCCAGACCAGCCTGTCGCTGGCTGGCAACTCCAGCGACGGCGCCGGCGACGGCTCGGGCAACCAGGGTAGCGAAATTCGCCGCCTGCCCGCCGACCGCCGCCACGCCCCGGTGATTCGCGCCAGCGAGGCCGAGCTGGCCGAGCACGAGGCGCGCCTGGCAATCATCGCCAAGTCGGCCGGTGCCCCGGCGCTGTGGAGCCAGCTGCTGGAAGCGGAGCAGGGCGCACCCGCCTGATAGCGCTTTGCCCCTGAATTATCCAGGGGCGACCTTTTATTACACCCGCACCGTCTTGCCTGACACGCAGGCCGCCAACCTTCTACCCTGAGACCATGGGCCGCCTTTTTGCGGCCGTCTCGGGGCTGCCTGCGATGTACAAAGACCTGAAGTTTCCCGTGCTGATCGTGCACCGCGACGTCAAGGCCGACACCGTGGCCGGCGCGCGGGTGCGGGGCATTGCCCAGGAACTGGAGCAGGAAGGATTCAGCATCCTGCTGGCCACCGACGACGCCGAAGCGCGGCTGGTGGCGGCCACCCACCATGGCCTGGCCTGCATGCTGATTGCCGCCGAGGGCGCCGGCGAGCACACCCACCTGCTGAAGAACATGGTGACGCTGATTCGCCTGGCGCGGGTGCGCGCGCCAAACCTGCCGATTTTCGCCCTGGGCGAGCAGGTGACGCTGGAGAACGCCTCGGCCGATGCCTTGAGCGAACTCAACCAGCTGCGTGGCATCCTTTACCTGTTCGAAGACACCGTGCCGTTCCTGGCCCGGCAGGTCGCCCGCGCTGCGCGCAATTACCTGGATGGCCTGCTGCCACCGTTCTTCAAGGCGCTGGTGCAGCACACCGCGCAATCCAACTATTCCTGGCATACCCCCGGCCACGGCGGTGGCGTGGCCTACCGCAAGAGCCCGGTGGGCCAGGCGTTCCACCAGTTCTTCGGGGAAAACACCCTGCGCTCGGACCTGTCGGTGTCGGTGCCCGAGCTTGGGTCGCTGCTCGACCACACCGGGCCGCTGGCCGAGGCCGAAGCGCGGGCCGCGCGCAACTTCGGCGCCGACCACACCTTTTTCGTCATCAATGGCACCTCCACCGCCAACAAGATCGTCTGGCACGCCACCGTCGCCCGCGGCGACCTGGTGCTGGTGGACCGCAACTGCCACAAGTCGGTGCTGCACGCCATCATCATGACCGGCGCCATCCCGCTGTACCTGACGCCGGAGCGCAATGAACTGGGCATCATCGGCCCCATTCCCCTGGGCGAGTTCAGCCCGGGGTCGATCCAGGCCAAGATCGCCGCCAACCCGCTCACGCGCGGGCGGCCGCCCAAGGTCAAGCTGGCGGTGGTCACCAACTCCACCTACGACGGCCTGTGCTACAACGCCGAGCTGATCAAGCGGACCCTGGGCAGCAGCGTCGAGGTGCTGCATTTCGACGAGGCCTGGTACGCCTATGCCGCCTTCCATGAGTTCTTCGCCGGCCGCTACGGCATGGGCACCACCCGCAACGACGACAGCCCGCTGGTGTTCAGCACCCACTCCACCCACAAGTTGATGGCCGCGTTCAGCCAGGCATCGATGATCCACGTGCAGGACGGCGGCCTGCGCCAACTGGACCGCGACCGCTTCAACGAAGCCTTCATGATGCACATCTCTACCTCGCCGCAGTACAGCATCATCGCCTCGCTGGACGTGGCCTCGGCGATGATGGAAGGCCCGGCCGGGCGCTCGCTGTTGCAGGAAATGTTCGACGAGGCCTTGAGCTTCAGGCGTGCCCTGGCCAACCTGCGCCAGTCGTTCGGCGCCGATGACTGGTGGTTCAGCATCTGGCAGCCGCCGGGGGTGGAGGGCGCGGAGCAGGTCAGCACCGGCGACTGGCTGCTGGCGCCCGAGGCCGACTGGCACGGCTTCGGCGAGGTGGCCGAGGACTATGTGCTGCTCGACCCCATCAAGGTGACCCTGGTGATGCCGGGGCTGACCGCCTCGGGCGCCTTGAGCGAGCACGGCATACCGGCGGCAGTGGTCAGCAAGTTCCTCTGGGAGCGCGGGCTGGTGGTGGAGAAGACCGGGCTGTATTCGTTCCTGGTGCTGTTCTCCATGGGCATTACCAAAGGCAAGTGGAGCACGCTGCTCACTGAGCTGCTGGAGTTCAAGCGCAGCTACGACGCCAACGTCGAACTGATGCAGTGCCTGCCCTGCGTGGCGCGCCTGGACCCGGTGCGCTACCAGGGCATGGGCCTGCGCGACCTGTGCGACCAGCTGCACGGCTGCTACCGCAGCAACGCCACGGCCAAGCACCTCAAGCGCATGTACACGACCTTGCCCGAAGCGGCCATGAGCCCGGCCGACGCCTACGACGCGCTGGTGCGCGGTGAAGTGGAAGCCGTGCCCATAGACGAGTTGCCGGGGCGCATCGCAGCGGTCATGCTGGTGCCTTACCCGCCGGGCATCCCGTTGATCATGCCGGGGGAGCGCTTCAGCGATTCCACGCGTTCGGTGATCGACTACCTGGCCTTCGCCCGCGCGTTCGACCAGGGCTTCCCCGGCTTTGTCGCCGACGTGCACGGCTTGCAACACGAATACGGCCCTTACACGGTCGACTGCATCAAGGAGACCGAGAAGTCATGAGTACGGTCAACCCGGCCATTGCCGTGCGCCTGGCGGATGACGCCTTCGCGCCCTATGTGCTGGACAGCGAATACGCCTTCGAGGTGCGCGGTTATGCGTGCCCGCAGATCGGCAAGCCCGTGGCCCAGTGGCCGGTGCAGGCGGTGGCGCCGTACCAGAAGTGCTACGGCATCGACCCGGACGAGTTCCGCAGCTACCGCGACAAGGACGACAGCGCGATTTTCGTCGCCTGGCTGGACGGCCGCCCGGTGGGGCACGTGGTGGTGAGCACCAACTGGAACGGCCTGGCCCACGTCGACGAACTGGCGGTGCACGCCCCGGCCCGCCGCCATGGCGTGGCCCGCGCCTTGCTGGGGGTGACGCAGTGGTGGGCGCGCAAGAAGCGTCTGCCGGGGATCATGCTGGAGACCCAGAACAACAACCTGGCGGCGTGCCGATTGTATGAAGGCTTTGGCTTCGAGCTGGGCGGCATCGACCACCTGCGCTACCGCGGCATCGACCCGCAGACCAGCGAGGTGGCGATGTTCTGGTATTTGATGTTTTAGGCCTTGGACGCGGCCTGCGGCCGCTGCTACG
>NZ_JBWGIG010000043.1:0-53208 GCF_056312595.1 Pseudomonas sp. GYB4201
GCTACGCCCCCTGTAGCAGCGGCCGCAGGCCGCGTCCGTTATTTACCACCCTTCTTGCCCTGCAACAGGTGCGAGAACACAGCGTGCAGGTCGTCCGAGGCGCTTTCCTCGTCCAGGTTCAGCTTGCTGTCGATGTGGTCCATGTGGTGCATCATCAGGTCCACCGCCAGGGCCGCGTCGCGGGCCTCGATGGCGTCGATCAGCTGGGTGTGTTCATCGTAGGAGCAGTGCGAGCGGTTGCCGCTTTCGTACTGGGCGATGATCAGCGAGGTCTGCGACACCAGGCTGCGCTGGAAGCTGATCAGCGGCGCGTTCTTCGCCGCCTCGGCCAGCTTCAGGTGGAATTCCCCCGACAGGCGAATGCCGGCGCCACGGTCGCCGCGCGAGAAGCTGTCGCGCTCATCCAGCACCATCTGCCGCAGTTCGGCCAGTTGCTCGGCCGTGGCGTGCTCCACCGCAAGCTCGGTGATGGCACGCTCCACCATGCGGCGGGCGAAGAACACCTGCCGCGCCTCTTCCACGCTGGGGCTGGCCACCACCGCGCCGCGGTTGGGGCGCAACAGCACCACGCCTTCATGGGCCAGGCGCGACAGCGCGCGGCGAATGATGGTGCGGCTGACGCCGAAGATCTCACCCAGCGCTTCCTCGCTCAATTTGGTCCCGGGCGCCAGGCGCTGTTCGAGAATGGCCTCGAAAATATGGGCGTAGACGATGTCGTCCTGGGTGCCGAGGCGCCCGGCCTTGGCCGCGCGCGTAGGTTTCTTGAGAGGTTGCAGCTGTTCGTTCATGGGCACTCGAAGGTGAAGGTTTTGCGGCAGTAAGGCCCATTGTACACAGGGCCACGGGCTTGTGTCAGTTCAAGCATAGCGGCACTTGGCAACCACTGGCGGCGGCCATATAGCGCGATCGGCAAATAAACTGCGCACAAAATCAAAAACATTATTTGCATTATTTGTATACAAACGCATAATCCCCTCGAGCGACTTTCCTGACCCAGAGGTCAAATAATAACGGGTCGCCGGCACCACCACCTTTACCTGCCTCACGGGGCCGCGCGCAGGTGCGCACGGCTTCGGAAAACAACAAAAGCCTTGAGGAGTAACTCGCTGTGGAAAGCAATAAATCCGAAGCCGCCCCCCTGGACCTGGCCCCGCCCCTGCGGCGCGGCCTGCTGGAACGCCTGTTCAAACTGAGCGTGCATGGCACCACGGTGCGCACCGAACTGATCGCCGGCCTGACCACCTTCATTACCATGGCCTACATCATCTTCGTCAACCCCAACATCATGGCCGACGCCGGCATCGACCATGGCGCGGCATTCGTCGCCACCTGCATCGCCGCCGCCCTGGGCTGCCTGCTGATGGGCCTGTACGCCAACTGGCCGGTGGGCCTGGCGCCAGGCATGGGCCTGAACGCGTTCTTCACCTACACCGTGGTCGGCACCATGGGCTACTCGTGGCAGACCGCCCTGGGCGCGGTGTTCATCTCCGGCGTGCTGTTCATGGTGCTGACCCTGTCGCGGGTGCGCGAGTGGCTGCTCAACAGCATCCCGGTCAGCCTGCGCCACGCCATGGGTGCCGGCGTGGGGCTGTTCCTGGGCGTGATCGGCCTGAAGACCTCGGGCATCATCGTCGCCAGCCCGGCGACGCTGATCAAGCTCGGCTCGCTGCATGAGGCCGGGCCGCTGCTGACCGCGCTGTGCTTCCTGATGATCGCCGTGCTCAGCTACCACCGGGTGTTCGGCGCCATCCTCATCAGCATCGTCAGCGTCACCCTGATCGGCTGGGGGCTGGGCATCGTGCAATACGGCGGGGTGTTCTCGCTGCCGCCCAGCCTGGCGCCCACCTGGATGGCCATGGACGTGGCCGGGGTGTTCAACGTCAGCATGATCAGCGTGGTGCTGGCCTTCCTGTTCGTGCACATGTTCGACACCGCCGGCACGCTGATGGGCGTGGCCCAGCGCGCCAACCTGGTGAACGCCGAGGGCCGCATCGAAAACCTCTCCCGCGCCCTGAAGGCCGACAGCGCCTCCAGCGTGTTCGGCGCCATGGTCGGCGTGCCGCCGGTGACCAGCTACGTGGAAAGTGCCGCGGGCGTGGCCGCCGGTGGCCGCACCGGGCTGACGGCGGTCACCGTGGGCCTGCTGTTCGTCGCGGCGATGTTCTTCGCGCCGCTGGCTGGCATGATTCCGGCTTATGCTACCGCCGGCGCGCTGATCTACGTGGCCATGCTGATGATGGGCGGCATGGCCCACATCAACTGGGACGAGGCCACCGACAGCATTCCGGCCATCGTCACCCTGATCATGATGCCGCTGACCTTCTCGGTGGCGGACGGCATTGCCCTGGGCTTCATCACCTACGTGGCCTTGAAGGCCGGCACCGGCAAGCACCGCGATATCTCGGTGAGCCTGTGGGTGCTGTGTGCGATATTCATCGCCAAGTTTGTGTTCTTGTAATATTTCGGCTTCACCGCCGCCCGTAGCCGCTGCCGACAGGCTGCGGCTACGGATTTGTGCGAAGGCCTTATCCAAGGAGAAAAACAATGAGTGTGGAAACCTGGCTGTTGTTCAGCGCCGCAGCGCTGGTGGTGATCGTCATCCCCGGCCCGTTGTCGCTGCTGATGATCGGCAACAGCCTGAACTACGGCCTGCGCCGCTCCTACCCGGCGTTCCTGGGTGGGGTCAGCGCCTCCATCTGCCTGCTCAGCGCCTCGGCGCTGGGGCTGGGGGCGTTGCTGATGGCTTCGGAGCAGGTGTTCAGCGCGCTGAAGATCGTCGGCGCGCTGTACCTGTTCTACCTCGCCTGGCAAAGCTGGCAGCAGTCGCGCCGCGCCCCCAGCGCCGCCGAGGTGCCCGCTGCCCTACCCGCGCCACGCTTTGGCGCGCTGTTCTGGCGTGCGTTCGCGCTGGGCGCCAGCAACCCCAAGGACATCCTGTTCTTCGCCGCCTTCCTGCCGCAGTTCCTCAACGCCGAGCACTCGCTGGCGGCGCAGCTGGGCATCATGATCGCCACCTGGGCGGTGCTCGACCTGCTGTGCAAGCTGGGCTACGGCCTGGGGGCCCACGGTGCGGCACGCTATATGCGCAGCGGCCGCGGGCAGAGCTGGTTCAACCGCGTCAGCGCGGCGTTGTTCGGGGGGGCGGGGACGGCGGCGCTGCTCAGCCGAGGCTGAAGCGACGCGGCCGCTGCTACGCACACCTGTAGCAGCGGCCGCCAGGCCGCGTCCTGGGATGTCAGCGTTGCGCCTGTTGCTGCCCCAGCAGGTTGCCGATGAAGCCGGCGAACTGCTCCACGGTCATTTTCTGGCCGTTGAAGGTCACCATGCCGTCGGCGTAGTGCAGGCGGCTGGTGACGTTGTCACCCTCGACCTTGCCCAGCTGGCTCATCACTGCCATGCCGCTGATGGAATCGCTGACGTTCTTCGCCTGCAACGCCACCGCGTCCTTGTCGGTCTGGCCCTGCAGGTGCGCCTGGGCACTGGCCAGGTCCATCAGCATGGGCTTGGACAGGGTGACGTTGGCGTCCAGCAGGCCGATCACCTTCTTGCCCAGGCCTTCGGACGGCTGGTCCAGGGTACCCGGGTTGGCCAGGTCGACCACAAGGTTAGCCTGGCTTTCACCGTTGGCGGTCTTCAGCGACAGTTTTTCCAACTCGATGTGCGGCTTGGCCGCCAGCAGCGCCAGCAGGTCGGTGTTCAACTGCTGCTGGTCGGCAGCGCTCAGCTTCAGCGCCAAGGGCACGCCGGCAGCTGCGGCAGCCTGTTGTTGCGGGGCAATCTTGGCGACATACAGCGCATACAGCGACTTGCTGGCCGGGATGTCGAAATTATTCAGCTTCCAGACCATCTGCGCCGCACCAATCGGCTGGTTGCCGACGGTGATGGAGGCGATCTCATAGGTAGCCTCGGCGGCCAGCTTGCCTTCCACCTCCTGCATCAGGCCGCTGCCGCTGAAACCAGTCACCGCCACGGCCGGCGCGTTGGGCGTCTGCACGTTGGCGCTGGCCAGCTTGAGCTCGGTGTGGCCCAGGTAGAAGCCGGACTCGCCCTTGGTGCCGCCGCTGTAAATGGTCAGGCCCTTGGCATCGGCATGCACTGGGCCATTCTCGCCGGCAACGTCAACGGACAGGCTATCCATGTTGCCCGTCAGCTCATATTTGTGGGCATCGGCAGTGCCGCTGACGGTCAAGGTGAAGCCCGAGAACTTCAGGGTCTTGCCCGGTTCCTTGGACTCCAGGGGCAGGAAGTCGAAGGTGGTCTCGCTGCTCAACCCGTAGTGGATCACCGAGCGTCCCTTGACCGGCGCCTGGCCGTTGTTCATGGCGAACCACTTGGCCGAATCGGGGCTGTTTTCCAGCTCGGTGTTGCTGGCCGCCATCACCGGTGCCAGGCGCAAGGTCAGCAGGCGCGACAGCGGCAGCGGGCCGTGCTCGATATGGTCCACCAGGAGGAAATGCGCTGGCTGGGCGTGGGGCAGTTGCACGTTCAGGCGGTAGTGCGCGGTGCTGCTGAACAGATGGCGGTCCAGCGACACCAGCTCGGCGCTGAACTGCGGGCTGCCATCGGCGTTGCGGCCCGACTGGGCCATCTGCGTGTTGGCCTGGGCGATGGCGTCCTGCAGCACGCCCTCAAGACGCGTGCCCGTGTACCAGGCCCCAGCCGTGGCCACGACGCCTGCGGCAATGATGACACCGGCTGCTATACCTGCTGCTTTTTTCATAAATCGACTCGACGAGTTCCATTCGGTGGGTGGAGGTATCGACTCGATAGTAGCGCGAAAGGTGCTGCCGCCAGGCAAAAAAAAGCTCCCCCGCCCCACCGTTGCGGCGTGGGGTTTGCCTGTGATCTGCTTGTGATCTGCTTGTGATCTGGCCGTTGATCTTGATCTGGCTGTTGATCTTGATTGTATGCCCCGTAAAGCGCCCGGGCCGACTGGAGGCGTCGATCAACGGGCTGCCCGAAGGGCCGAGGCCGCAGGCCGAAGAGACGGTAACCCGCAGGCTTCTATAGCGGGTGCCGTCTGCCCGTTGAGCGGCGCCGGAAGGAGGGGACCCGTAGCGCAGCGGAGGGCCCAAGCAGGGGCAAGCGTTTTTTGCTTACTTTTTTTGGCGTTTGAAAAAAAGTGAGTCGCCGTAAGGGCGAAACAGTCGGTGGTCGCACCACGAAAATGGATATGTTCGAAATCGCCGAAGCAGGATACGGAATCCGCGAGCATATCCATTATCAAGGGTGATGCAGAATCACCTTTCCGGCCTTACGCCGGGTCACTTTTTGACAAACGCCTCAAAAAGTAACCAAAAAAGGCTTGCCCCTGCTTGGTCCCTACGCTTCGCTGCGGGTCCCCTCCCTCCGGCGTCGCCCAAGCGGCCGACGGCCCGGAATAGAAGCGCCTCCGGTTCCGTCTTCCCCGGCTACGCCAGGGACCGCTTGGCCAACGCCTCCAGTCGGCCCTGGCGCTTTATGGGGCACACAATCAAGATCAAGGGCCTCACGGGATCAAGATCAAAAGCGGCTTGCAGCGTGGGGAGGACGCAAAAAAAAGCCCGCAGTGTGGGCGGGCAAGAGGTACCAACGAAGGAGCGCGCGCAGCTCAGCTGCCGCGGTAAGTCGAATAGCTGTAAGGCGAGAGCAGCAACGGCACGTGGTAGTGATCCTGCTCGGCGCTGATGCCGAACCGCAGCACCACCACGTCGAGGAACGCCGGGTCGGCCATGGCCACGCCACGGGCGCGGTAGTAGTCGCCGGCAGCGAATTGCAGCTGGTACACGCCGCTGCGGTAGTCATCACCCTGTAACAGCGGTGCGTCACAACGGCCATCACTGTTGGTCAGTGCCTGGGCCACCAACTCCAGCTGCTGGCCCTCGACGCGATAAAGCTCGACCTTGATCGAGCTGCCGGGGCAGCCGTGGGCGGCGTCCAGCACATGCGTAGTCAAACGTCCCATTGCGTCTCGTGCCTCATTTTCATCCGGTTATCCGAAGGCCCATGCACCTTTTGAGGGCGCCCTGGGCATCCAACACAACGACATTAAGACACTTTCAAATAAAATTGTACACAATATTTGCGACCTTTTTTCGGCAGCCCCAGCCCACCCCCTAAAACCGGAGACAAGCCCGGTAACACATGCGCTACGTGACCGCCCGGTCGAATACCTGACCAGTCGGGCAAGTATTTTGCAAGGAAAGAAATTGACCCTCCAAGGCGATGATTGGCAAAAAACAGGCTTACAAATCACGGATAAAGTTGTATACAATCAATCCATCGCCGGGTCGCCAACCTCATCGGGGCCACCCGCCACCCTAATGACGCGAAGAAGGATGCAAGCAGTGAGCGCTGATTACCCACGCGACCTGATCGGTTACGGCCCCAACCCGCCCCACCCTCGCTGGCCTGGCAATGCGCGCATTGCCCTGTCGTTCGTGCTCAATTACGAGGAAGGTGGCGAGCGCAACATCCTCCACGGCGACAAGGAATCCGAAGCCTTCCTGTCCGAGATGGTGGCCGCCCAGCCGCTGCAGGGCGAACGCAACATGAGCATGGAGTCGCTGTACGAGTATGGCAGCCGTGCCGGCGTGTGGCGCACCCTCAAGGTGTTCAAGGAAGCGGGCATCCCGCTGACCATCTTCGCCGTGGCCATGGCCGCCCAGCGCCACCCCGACGTGATCCGCGCCATGGTCGATGCCGGCCACGAGATCTGCAGCCACGGCTACCGCTGGATCGACTACCAGTACATGGATGAGAACCAGGAACGCGAGCACATGCTCGAGGCGATCCGCATCCTCACCGAAATCAGCGGCGAACGCCCGCTGGGCTGGTACACCGGCCGCACCGGCCCCAACACCCGCCGGCTGGTGATGGAGGAAGGTGGCTTCCTCTACGACTCCGACACCTACGACGACGACCTGCCCTACTGGGAGCGCAACAACCCCACCGGCAAGCCGCACCTGGTGATCCCCTACACCCTGGACACCAACGACATGCGCTTCACCCAGGTGCAGGGCTTCAACAAGGGCGACGATTTCTTCGAATACCTGAAGGACGCCTTCGACGTGCTGTACGCCGAGGGTGCCGAGGCGCCGAAGATGCTCTCCATCGGCCTGCACTGCCGGCTGATCGGCCGCCCGGCGCGCCTGGCCTCGCTGATGCGTTTCATTGACTACGTGAAGGGCCACGAGCAGGTGTGGTTCGCCCGCCGCGTCGACATTGCCCGCCACTGGCACGAAACCCATCCCTACACGCCGGAGGCTGCGCAATGACCGCCTTCCACTCCCTGAAGCCATCGGCCCTGGGCCGCGACGCCTTCGTCGCCGCCTTCGCCGACATCTACGAACACTCGCCATGGGTCGCTGAAAAAGCCTACGACCTGGGCCAGGGCGCCGAACTGGACCAGGTCGAAACCCTGCACCAGCGCATGAGCGACATCCTGTTGAGCGCCGATCACCCACGCCAACTGGCACTGATCAACGCGCACCCCGACCTGGCCGGCAAGGCTGCCGTCCAGGGCGAACTGACCGAAGCCAGCACGAATGAACAGGCTGGCGCCGGTATTCACCAATGCACCACCGAAGAGTTCCAGCGCTTCACGGAGTTGAACGACGCCTACAAGGCCAAGTTCAAGTTCCCCTTCATCATGGCAGTGAAAGGCAGCAACCGGCACCAGATCCTCGCCGCGTTCGAAGTGCGCATCCACAACTCGGTCGAGGCCGAGTTCAAGGAAGCCCTGGCGCAGATCAACAAGATTGCCCTGTTCCGCTTGCAAGGCCTGTAACTCGCCCCCTCCAGCCCCATTCAAGGCAGACAAGAAAAAATGAAAGCATACGCCGTACCCTTCGAGAAGTTCGTCAACCTGGCCGACGCGCGCCTGGGCACCAAGGCCATCTCGGTCACCGACGACTGGTTCGCCGACGTCAACCGCCTGTTCCAGCCCACCCCAGCGGTGTGGAAGGAAGGCGTGTTCGACGACAACGGCAAATGGATGGACGGCTGGGAATCGCGCCGCAAGCGCTTCGAAGGCTATGACAGCGCGGTAATCCGCCTGGGCGTGCCGGGTTCGATCAAGGGCGTGGACATCGACACCTCGTTCTTCACCGGCAACTTCCCGCCCTCGGCCTCGCTGGAAGGCTGCTTCGTCGCCGACGGCGACCCGACCGACGCCACCCAGTGGACCGAAGTGCTGCCAGCCGTCGAGCTGCAGGGCAACAGCCACCACTACCACGAAATCAGCGATGCCCAGGCCTACACCCACCTGCGCTTCAACATCTACCCCGACGGCGGCGTGGCGCGCCTGCGCGTGTACGGCGTGCCGTTCCGCGACTGGTCCGCGGTAGGCGACAACGAACAGGTCGACCTGGCCAGCGCCCTCAACGGTGGCCGTGCCCTGGCCTGCTCCGACGAGCACTTCGGGCGCATGAGCAACATTCTCAACCCTGGCCGCGGCATCAACATGGGCGACGGCTGGGAAACCGCACGCCGCCGCACGCCGGGCAATGACTGGGTGATCGTCGCCCTGGGCCATGCCGGCACCGTCGAGCAGGTGGTGGTCGACACCCTGCACTTCAAGGGCAACTACCCCGACAGCTGCTCGATCCAGGGCGCCTTCGTCAAGGGCGGCACCGACAGCCAGATCGAGACCCAGAGCCTGTTCTGGCGCGAGCTGCTGCCCAGCCAGAAACTGCAGATGCACCAGGAGCACAGCTTCCAGGAGCAGATCAAGGACCTGGGCCCTATCACCCACATCCGCCTGAACGTGTTCCCGGACGGTGGCGTGAGCCGCTTGCGCGTGCTGGGCAAGGTAGCCAAGTAACACCCACGCCGTAGCAGCTGCCAAAGGCTGCGTCCCCAGGCACCCCGGTGTAACGGCCGGACGCCGCCTGCGGCAGCTGCTACGCGATTACAGCGAATTCAGAGACAGAACAATGCGCACACTAGTGATCGAGCCCCTGACAAAAGAAGCCTTCGCCCCCTTCGGTGACGTGATCGAAACCGACGGCAGCGACCACTTCATGATCAACAACGGCTCGACCATGCGTTTCCATCGTCTGGCCACGGTCGAGACCGCCACGCCCGACGACAAGGCGATCATCAGCATCTTCCGCGCCGACGTGCTGGACATGCCGTTGACCGTGCGCATGCTGGAGCGCCATCCGCTGGGCAGCCAGGCCTTCGTGCCGCTGCTGGGCAACCCCTTTCTGATCGTGGTCGCGCCACTTGGCGATGCACCTGTATCAGGCTTGGTCCGCGCCTTCATCACCAATGGCAGGCAGGGCATCAATTACCATCGCGGCGTCTGGCACCACCCGGTGCTGACGATCGAAAAGCGGGATGACTTCCTGGTGGTTGATCGCAGTGGCACTGGCAATAACTGCGATGAGCATTTCTTCAATGAGGACGAGCTGCTGGTCCTCGCCCCCCACCAATAAGAGAAGGCCGGCCATTGCACCGCAGTGGCACGGCAAGAGGTTAGAACTGTGCAAGCACATCTGATGGAGTGGCTGAATCTGGGCGTGCGCTGGATTCACATGATCGTGGGGATCGCCTGGATCGGCGCATCCTTCTATTTCGTCTGGCTGGAGAACAACCTCAATCGCGCCAACCCGCGTGAGGGCCTGAGCGGTGACTTGTGGGCCATTCACGGGGGTGGCATCTACCACCTGGAAAAATACAAGCTGGCCCCGCCGACCATGCCGGACAACCTGCACTGGTTCAAATGGGAAGCCTACTGGACCTGGATGTCGGGCATCGTGCTGCTGTGCGTGGTGTTCTACTCCAACCCGGTGCTCTACCTGCTGGCCCCAGGCAGCACCCTGAGCGGGCCGGAAGGCATTGCCATCGGCGTCGGCGCGTTGATCGCCAGCTGGTTCATCTACGACCAACTGTGCGACTCGCCCCTGGGCAAGCGTCCCGGCCTGCTGGGCCTGGTGCTGTTCGTGCTGATCATTGCCGCCTGCTACGGCTTCAGCCAGGTGTTCAGCGGCCGCGGCGCGTACCTGCACACCGGCGCCATCATCGGCACCATCATGGTCGGCAACGTGTTCCGCATCATCATGCCCGCCCAGCGCGCGCTGGTGGCGGCCATCGCCGAGAACCGCACGCCCGACCCGACCCTGCCGGCCAAGGGCCTGCTGCGTTCGCGCCACAACAACTACTTCACCCTGCCCGTGCTGTTCATCATGATCAGCAACCACTTCCCCAGCACCTACGGCAGCCACTACAACTGGCTGATCCTGGCCGGCATCGCCGTGGTGGCCGTGGTGGTGCGTCACTACTTCAACACCCGCCACAACAGCCACAAGTTCGCCTGGGCCCTGCCTGCCGGCGCCCTGGGCATGATCTGCCTGGCGTTCGTCACCGGCCCCATGCAAATGGGCAACAGTGCCGACGTGGCCAAGGCACCGGCCATCGAGTACCAGCCGCTGCCGGGCACCGCCATCGGTGGCAAGCGCGCCGATGAGATGCCGGCCACGCCTGCCGCTGCACCGGCCCCGGCCGAACAGCCGGCCCAGGCCAGCAATGGCGCGGACTTCGACAAGGTGCACGGGGTGATCCAGGAACGCTGCGCGGTGTGCCATTCGGCCAAGCCGACCAGCCCGCTGTTCTCCACGGCGCCTGCGGGGATCATGTTCGACACCCCGCAGCAGATCCAGCAACTGGCCCCGCGCATCCAGGCGCAGGCCGTGGCCAGCCAGATCATGCCGTTGGGCAACATCACCCAGATGACCCAGGAAGAGCGCAACCTGGTGGGCCAGTGGATCGCCAACGGAGCGCAAACCAACTGATGGATCGTTCGTAGCAGCGACTGTCTTGACACCGCGTCGCCTGCATCGCGACCAAGGTCGGCTCCTACGCCGTTCGTGGTAGGAGCCGGCCTTGGCCGCGATACAGGCGACGCGATCGACGGGGCAGCTGCTACGGGTACTGCTAACCGAAAAATAAAAACAAGATTTGAGGTGTTGCATGTCCGAGTCAATCCACGCGCGCATCCCTGCTGCGCCACCACGACAGCCCCTGCCGTTGCTGCAACTGATTCTGGTGGGTTTGCAACATGTTTTGCTGATGTATGGAGGCGCCATCGCGGTGCCGCTGATCATCGGACAGGCCGCCGGCCTTTCCCGTGAGGAAATCGCCTTCCTGATCAACGCCGACCTGCTGGTGGCCGGCGTGGCCACCGTGGTGCAGTCACTGGGCATCGGTGCCCTGGGCATCCGCATGCCGGTGATGATGGGCGCCAGTTTCGCTGCGGTCGGCAGCATGGTGGCCATGGCCGGCATGCAGGGCGTGGGCTTGCCGGGCATCTTCGGCGCGACCATCGCCGCCGGCTTCTTCGGCATGCTCATCGCGCCGTTCATGTCGAAGATCGTGCGGTTCTTCCCGCCGCTGGTCACCGGCACCGTCATCACCTCCATCGGCCTGTCGCTCTTCCCGGTGGCGGTGAACTGGGCCGGTGGTGGCGCCAAGGCGGTGCAGTTCGGCTCACCCATCTACCTGATCGTCGCCGGGCTGGTGCTGGCCACCATCCTGCTGATCCATCGCTTCATGAGCGGCTTCTGGGTCAACATCGCCGTGCTCATCGGCATGCTGCTGGGCTACCTCATCTCGGGCCTGATCGGCATGGTCGACCTCTCGGGCCTGGCCACCGCGCCCTGGCTGCAAGTGGTCACGCCGCTGCACTTCGGCATGCCCACCTTCAGCCTGGCGCCGGTGCTGTCCATGTGCCTGGTGGTGGTGATCATCTTCGTCGAGTCCACCGGCATGTTCCTGGCGCTGGGCAAGATCACCGACCGCGAGGTCACCCCCGGCATGCTCCGTCGCGGCCTGCTGTGCGACGCCGCCGCCTCGTTCGCGGCCGGTTTCTTCAATACCTTCACCCACTCCTCGTTCGCCCAGAACATCGGCCTGGTGCAGATGACCGGCGTGCGCTGCCGTTCGGTGACGGTGGTGGCCGGCGGTTTCCTCATTGCCCTCAGCCTGTTGCCCAAGGCGGCGTTCCTGGTGGCTTCGATCCCGCCTGCGGTGCTGGGTGGTGCGGCCATTGCCATGTTCGGCATGGTGGCGGCCACCGGCATCAAGATCCTCCAGGAAGCCGACATCGGTGACCGTCGCAACCAGCTGCTGGTGGCGGTGAGCATCGGCATGGGGCTGATCCCGGTGGTGCGCCCGGAGTTTTTCTCCCAGCTGCCGGACTGGATGGGGCCCATCACCCACAGCGGCATCGCCATGGCGACGTTGAGCGCGGTGCTGCTCAACCTGCTGTTCAACGTGCTCGGCGGTGCCGAGCGAGAAGCCCTGTCCAGAGCGGTGCATCAGCATTGACCATGGGGGGCGCCGGTCGAAAAGCTGACCGAGTGCCCCACTTTTGCTGGGCCTGCTCTGTAACGGAGCACTTGAGCCGCGCCGCGTGAGTCAGTAATCTGCGCGCCCGCGTAAAACCGGGGGGGATTTTTTCCCCGATAAAGCTGACCTCTTGTACCAGACTGGGCCCCCTGCCCTGCCGCGTCGCCGTTTGCAGCCAATCGAACCACTTTCGACTGCTATTCACCGCAGCCGACGGGATTTCTTTGGCTGTGCGTCGGCCTTGGCAAGGCTCTTGCTAACTCAGTTGCGCCGCAGAGGAAGTTGACCGGTTGGACGACTTTTAACGCAACCAAAAAGGCGCCGCCACAGAGCGCCACCTTAGAAAAACAGACTGAAATCAAACCTGGGAGCTAACCAATGAAACGTACTCTTTCGAGCCTGATGGTGGCCGGTGGCATGCTGGCCGGTGGCCAGGCCATGGCCGACGACGGCGGCTGGCTGCAATGGCAGAGCAACAGCCTGACCTACCTGTATGGCCAGGATTTCAAAGTGAATCCGGGCATCCAGCAAACCGTCACGTTCGAACACGCCGACGCCTGGAAGTACGGCGACAACTTCCTGTTCGTGGACAACACCTGGTACAACGGCAAGAAAGACTCGGGCAACGGCAACTTCGGCACCTACGGCGAGTTCAGCCCGCGCCTGTCCCTGGGCAAGATCTTCGACCAGAAGTTCGCCTTCGGCCCGGTCTCCGACGTGCTGCTGGCGTTCACCTACGAGTTCGGCGAGGGTGACGTGGAGTCGTACCTGATCGGCCCGGGCTTCGACCTGAACATCCCTGGTTTCGACTACTTCCAGCTGAACTTCTACAACCGTATCCCGGATGGCGGCCGCGCCGGCAACAACATCTGGCAGATCACCCCGGTCTGGTCCTACACCATTCCAGTGGGCAGCTCCGACATCCTCATCGACGGCTACATGGACTGGGTGGTCAGCGGCGACCACAACAAGGAAGGCGACTACCACGCCAACCTGCACTTCAACCCGCAGGTCAAGTACGACCTGGGCAAGGCCCTGCACTGGCAGCCCAAGCAGGTGTACGTCGGTTTCGAGTATGACTACTGGAAAGACAAGTACGGCATCGAAAGCAGCCACGCCTTCGACACCAACCAGAACACCGCCAGCCTGCTGCTGAAAGTGTTCTTCTAAGCGACACCGGTGCCGGGGCGGTCAGCCGAACGACCGCCCCAGGCGCACCAGCCCTTCGTCTATCTGCTCAAGCGACGGCGCGGCGAACGACAAGCGCAGGCTGCTGGCATCAGCGCCCTCGGCGAAGAACGCACTGCCCGGCACGAACATCACCCGCTGCTCGATAGCCCGCTGCAACAACTGCGTGGCATCCACCCCACTGCGGCAGCGCCCCCAGATGAACATCCCGCCCTGTGGCGGCGACACCTCCAATACGTCCTGCAGGCCTTCGAGCCCTGCGAGCATGCGCGCGCATTTGTCCCCGTAGCCCTGGGCCAGCCCCGGCAACGCCCGTTCCAGCGCGCCATCGGCCAGGTACAGCGCGGCGATCTGCTGCGCCCACGGCGCGGTGCACAGGTCCACGGTCTGCTTGGCGATCACGCAGCGCTGGCGGATGGGCGCGGGCGCGATCAGCCAGCCGATGCGCAGGCCCGGCGCCACCACCTTGGACAGGCTGGACAAATGCACCACCCGGCCGGCGGCGCCGTCCACCTGCGCGGCCAGCGCCAGCAGCGAGGGCACTGCTTCGCCGGCAAAGCGCAGGGCGCCGTAGGGGTCGTCCTCAATAATCAGGAAATCGTGCTCGGCGGCCAGCTGCAGCAACGCCAGGCGTCGTTCAAGCGGCAGGCAGGCGCCGGTGGGGTTGGCGAAGGTCGGAACGCAGTACAACAGGCGGATGCTGCCCTTGGGCTGGGTCGCTAACTGCTCGGCGAGGCGCGCGGTGTCCAGGCCCTGGGCGTCGGTGGCGGCGCTGTGCACCTCAAGGCCGGCGAGGCGGAACGCCTGTAACGCGGCGGGATAGGTGGGGCGCTCCACCAGCACCCGCTCGCCGGGGCTGAGCAGCACCTTGATCAGCAGGTCCAGGCCTTGTTGCGAGCCTGTGGTCACCATCAGCTCGTCCACTGCCACGGGCGCCCCGCGCCTCGCCATCAGCGCCGCCAGCTGCTCGCGCAGCAGCGGCAGGCCGTCGGTGGCGGCGTATTGCAGGCAGTCCACGGGGCTGTCGCGCAAGGCGCGCTCGGCGGCCGCGGCCAGGTTGGGCTGGTCAAAGAACGAGGTGGCCGGGTAGCCGCCGGCGAACGAGATCATGCCGGGCAGCGACAGGTACTTGAACAGCTCGCGAATCGCCGAACCGGTGGGCGCCTGGAAGGCGGGGGCGAAGCGGTAGGTAAGGTCGGTCACGGGGCAAGGGCTCGGTCAGGGCGGATGGCCCAGTATCGAACCCTGCTGCTCAGGCCCGCAAACGAGGAATCGGCGGGATGTCATTCCTCATGGTCATGAAACGCAGCCCCTGTAGCCGCTGCCGCAGGCTGCGCTGGCCCTCATTCACATTGGAAATCTCCAGCGTACGCCAGGGCCTGCGCAGCCTGGCGGCAGCGGCTACAGGTTAACCGCGTACCGCTTTCCAGATTTTGCCGGCGACGCTGACCACACCCAGCACCAGCGCACCCGCCACCACACCCAGCCCACCATTGAGCAAGGCCATGGTCACGCTGCCGCCCACGCTTTCCACCCAGTGATGCAACGGCGCAATGCCATGCACCAGAATCCCCCCGCCCACCAGGAACATCGCCGCGGTGCCCACCACCGACAAGGTTTTCATCATGTACGGCGCCGCACGCAAAATGGCGCCGCCCACCGCGCGGGTCACACCGCCCTGGCGCTGGGTCATCCACAGCCCCAGGTCGTCCAGCTTGACGATGGCCCCCACCAGCCCGTACACCCCCACCGTCATGACGAAGGCGATGCCGCTCATCACGATCACCTGCTGGCTCAGCGGCGCGTCGGCGACGATGCCCAGGGTGATGGCGATGATTTCCGCCGAAAGGATGAAATCGGTGCGCACCGCGCCCTGGATCTTCTCTTTCTCGTAAGCCACCAGGTCAACGGCCGGGTCGGCCGCTGCCGCGCTCAGCGCTGCGTGTTCGGCTTGGTCCTCACCTTTGCCGTGGAGCAAAGGATGGGCGATTTTCTCGAAGCCCTCGAAACACAGATACGCGCCGCCCACCATCAACAGCGGGGTCACCGCCCACGGCGCGAAGGCGCTGATGGCCAAGGCTGCCGGCACCAGGATGACCTTGTTGCGCAGCGAGCCCTTGGCCACCGCCCACACCACCGGCAGCTCGCGCTCGGCGCGCACGCCGGTGACCTGTTGGGCGTTCAGTGCCAGGTCATCGCCGAGCACGCCGGTGGTCTTCTTGGCGGCGACCTTGGTCATCACCGACACGTCGTCGAGCACCGCGGCGATATCGTCCAGCAACACCAGCAGACTGCTTCCTGCCATAAGAATCATTCCCATGTTTCATGTTCGTTGGCCGCGAGCATACCTTGCCGCCCGCCTACTGCCCACCGCCCTGCCAGCCGCCGCCCAGGCTCTGGATCAACGCCACGCTGCCCTGCCCCAGCTGGCCCTGGGTGTCGCGCAGGGTCTGCTCGGCCTGCAGCAGCACCAACTGCTGGGTCAGCACGTTCTGCCGGCTGACGGTGCCGGCCTGCTGCTGGGCCTGCTGGCTGCCGAACAGCTGCTGGTTGCGCTGGAAGATCTGCTGGTAGGCGTCGGCCTGCTGTTGCAGGTGGTTGAGCGCCGAGAGGTTGTCTTCCACGTTCTGCAGCGCCGTCAGCACCGCGCCGCGGTAGTTGGCGGCGTCCTGGTCGTAGCTGGCCTGGGCCTCGTTGACCGCCGCACGGCGGGCGCCGCCGTCGAAGATCGTCTCGGCCAGCGCCGGGCCCAACAGCCACACCCGGTTGGGCAGCGAGAACAGCCCGCCCAGGGCGCTGCCGCGGTAGCCGCCTTCGGCGCTGAGCGTGAGGTTGGGGTAGAACGCCGCCTCGGCCACGCCAATGCGCGCGTTGGCGGCGGCCGCCGTGCGCTCGGCCGAGACCACGTCGGGGCGCCGTTGCAGCAGGGTCGACGGCAGCGTCAGTGGCGGTCGCAGCACCCCGAATGAATAGTCGCTCAGCGGCGCCAGGCTGAACTGCGCCGGCGCCTGCCCCACCAACACCGCCAGCGCGTGTTCATACTGCTCCCGCGAGCGCTGGGACGTCTGCAACGCGGCCACCACCGTGGTCAGCTGGTCCTGGGCCACCAGCAGCTGGTCGTTGGTGGCGGTGCCCTGGACGAACTCGGCCTGGGTCATGTCCTGCAACTGCTGGTCGATGCGCTGTTGCTGCTGCAGCAGGCGGACGTCGATGTCCAGCTGGCGCACGGCAAAATAGTCGGTGGCCACGCTGGCGGCGATGGACAGCCGCACCCCGGCCAGCAGCGCGTCGGAGGATTGCGCCAGGGCGTTGCTCGACTCGATGCCGCGGCGCACCTCGCCCCACAGGTCCGGGGTCCAGCTGGCGGTCAGGGTGGCGCTGACCGACTGCACCACGCCGGTGCTGGCGGTGGTCGTGCCCGTGGTGGTACTGCCGGTGGAACCGCTGCCGCCCACGCCCCGTGTCCCGGACAAGCCCACGCCCACCGTCGGCCACAGGCTGGCGCGGCTGGCCGCCACCTGGGCGTCGGCCAGGCGGTAGGCGGCCTCGGCGGCGATGATCGACTGGTTGGCGGCCGCCGCCTGGTCAATCAGCTTATTGAGCACCGGGTCGCGGTAGTCCAGCCACCACTGGCTGCGCAGCGCCCCCTGGGGGTTGGCCGCCGCCCGCTCGAACGCCGCGCCTTCCTTGAAGCCCTGGGGCAGCGGCTGCTGCGGGCGCTGGTAGTCGGGCCCGACCATGCAACCGGCCAGGAGCGCCACCAACGCCGTGACAATGAGTATGCGCATTCAAGTCTCCTTGCCGTGCCGGCGCACGCGCGCCGAGGCCCGGTCGAGCCACAGGTAGATGACGGGCGTGGTGTACAGCGTCAGCACCTGGCTGAACAGCAGCCCGCCGATGATCGAGATACCCAGCGGCCGCCGCAGCTCCGAGCCGTAGCCATGGCCCAGCACCAGCGGCAAGGCGCCAAGAATGGCCGCCAGGGTGGTCATCATGATCGGCCGGAAGCGGATCAGGCACGCACGGCGGATGGCCTCGCGGGCGTCCAGCCCTTGGGCGCGGCGCTCGCTGAGGGCGAAGTCGATCATCATGATGGCGTTCTTCTTGACGATGCCGATCAGCAGGATCACCCCCACCAGGGCGATGATCGACAGCTCGGTGCCGGTCACCAGCAGCGCGATCAGCGCGCCCACCCCGGCCGACGGCAGCGTGGAGAGGATGGTCAGCGGGTGCACCAGGTTTTCATAGAGTACGCCCAGCACGATGTACACCGACAGTAGCGCGGCGGCGATCAGCAGCGGCTCGCTGGCCACCGAGGCCTGGAATACCTGGGCGGTGCCGGCGAACTGGCCGGTGACGCTGGCGGGCATGCGCAGCTGCGCCACGGCGTTGTCCACCAGCACCGTGGCCTGGCCGATGGAGGTGCCCGGCGCCAGGTTGAACGACACGGTCACCGCTGGGAACGTGCCCTGGTGGCTGATGGAGATGGCGGTGCGGTCGATGCTGTAGTCGGCCATGGCTGCCAGCGGCACCAGCGCCGAACTAGCGATACTCGGCGCCGCGCCGCCGCGGGCGGTCGAGGCCACCGCGCCCACCGGCACGTAGATGCCCTTCAGCGCCATGGGGTCGCGCCAGTACGGCGGCGCGATCTCCATGACCACGTGGTACTGGTTGGCCGCGCGGTAGATGGTCGACACCTGGCGCTGGCCGAACGCGTCGTACAGGGTCTGGTCCACCGCCGACAGGCTCACGCCCAGGCGCGCGGCGCTGTCGCGGTTGACGTGCAGGTTGGCCAGCAGGCTGTTGTCCTGCTGGTCGGTGTTGAGGTCGGTGAGCTGCGCCAGCGGCCGCAGCACGTCCAGCACCTTGGGCACCCACAGGTCCAGGTCGGCCTGGTCATCGGCGGTCAGCGTGTACTGGTACTGCGCGCCGCTCTGGCGGCCGCCCACGGTGATGTCCTGGGCCGATTGCAGGTACAGGCGCGTGCCGGGCATGTCGCCCAGGGCGTGGCGGATCTGCCCGATCACCGCGTCGGCGCCCACGCTGCGCTGGCCCAGCGGCTTGAGGGTGATGAACAGCTGCGCGCTGTTGATGGCGCCGCTGCCGCCGCCACTGCCGCCCACGAAACCACCGACGTTTTCCACGTTGGGGTTGCTCATCACCGTGCGGTTGATGCGCTCGAAGCTCTGCTGCATGGCCGCGTAGGACACGCTCTGCGCCGCCAGTATCGAGCCCTGCAGGCGCCCGGTGTCTTCCTGGGGGAAGAAGCCCTTGGGGATCAGCACGTAGAGCAGCGCCGCCAGCGCCACCACCATCAGCGTCACCAGCCCGGCCAGTAGCGAATGGTCGATGACCCAGCCCAGGGTGCGGTCGTAGAAGCGATGGAAACGCGAGTCCGGGTGCTCGCCCGCCTGCTCGCCGCCCGCGTGCTGCGGGCGCAGCAGCACGCTGCACAGGCTGGGGGTGACGGTGAGCGAGACCAGCATGGAAATCACGATGGCCACCGACAGGGTCACGGAGAACTCGCGGAACAGCCGCCCGACAATGCCGCCCATCAGCAGCAGCGGGATGAACACCGCCACCAGCGACACGCTGATGGTCAGCACCGTGAAGCCCACCTCGCGCGCGCCCTCCAGCGCCGCCTGCACGCGGTCGGCGCCCTGTTCCAGGTGGCGCATGATGTTTTCCACCACGACGATGGCGTCGTCGACCACGAAGCCGGTGGAAATGGTCAGCGCCATCAGCGACAGGTTGTTGAGGCTGTAGCCCAGGAAATACATGGCGCCGAAGGTGCCCAGCAGCGACAGCGGCACGGCGATGGCCGGCACCAGGGTGCTGCGCCAGTCGCGGAAGAAACAGAAGGTCACCAGGGTCACCAGCAGCACCGAAATCAGCAGGCTGACCTCCACGTCGTGCAGCGACGAGCGGATGGTGGTGGTGCGGTCCATGAACAGGTTGAGCTTGATGCCGTTGGTCAGCGAGGCCTGCAGGAACGGCAGCGCGGCCTTCACTGCGTCCACCGTATTGAGCACGTTGGCGCCCGGCTGCTTGAACACCACCAGCAGCACCGCCGGCTTGCCGTTGGACAGGCCGAAGTTGCGCAGGTCCTCGACGTCCTCGCGCACGTAGCCTAGGTCGGCGATGTGCACCACGTCGCCGTTGCTCTGCTTGACGATCAGCGGCGCGTAGTCGCCGGCCTGGTAGAGCATGTCGTTGGCGGCCAGGGTGTAGTTGCCGCCGCTGCTGCTGATGGTGCCCTTGGGCAGGTTGGTGTTGGCGTCGGCGATCACCCCGCGCACTTGCTCAAGGCTCACCCCATAGTGGTTGAGGCGGTCGGGGTTGAGCTCGATGCGCACCGCCGGCAGCGCGCCGCCGCCGACGATCACGTCGCCCACTCCCGAGGTCTGCAGCAGGCGCTGTTGCAGCACCGTGGAGGCCACGTCGTACATCTGCCCCGGGGTGGCGGTGGCCGAGGTCATGCTGATGATCAGGATCGGCGAATCGGCCGGGTTGACCTTGCGGTAGGTGGGGTTGCCCGACAGGTCGCTGGGCAGGTTGGTGCGTGCGGCGTTGATGGCCGCCTGCACGTCGCGGGCGGCGCCGTCGATGTCGCGGTTGAGGTCGAACTGCAGGTTGATGCGGGTGGCGCCCAGGGTGCTCGACGAGGTCATCTGGGTGATGCCCGATATCTGCCCGAACTGGCGCTCCAGCGGCGTCGCCACCGAGGTGGCGACGGTGCTGGGGTCGGCGCCGGGCAGGCTGGCGCGCACGCTGATGGTGGGGAAATCCACCTCGGGCAGCGGCGCCACCGGCAGCAGGTTGAACGCCAGGATGCCGAACAGCGCCAGCCCCAGCGCCAGTAGCGTGGTGGCGATGGGGCGCTGGATGAACGGCGCCGAGAGGTTCATGGCGCGGGCGCTTCAGCGCTCGCCCGGCCACCGCCCAGGCGCTGCTCCAGGCCGTTCATGGCAAGGAAGATCACCGGCGTCGAGAACAGCGTCAGCAGCTGGCTCAGCAGCAGCCCGCCGATGATGGCGATGCCCAGCGGGTGGCGCAGCTCCGAGCCGATGCCGGTGCCCAGGGCCAGCGGCACGGCACCGAACAGCGAGGCCATGCTGGTCATCAGGATAGGCCGGAAGCGCAGTTGCGCCGCCTGGCGGATCGCCGCGGTGGGGTCCAGGCCCTCGTTGCGCTGCAGCTCCAGGGCGAAGTCGACCATCATGATGCCGTTCTTCATGACGATGCCGATCAGCAGCACGATGCCGATCAAGCCGATGATGTCGAACTGCGTGCCGGTCAGCCACAGCGCCAGCAAGGCGCCCAGGGCCGCCGACAGCAGCGTGGAGAGGATGGTCACCGGGTGCACGAAGCTCTCGTAGAGAATGCCCAGCATCAGGTACACCACGACAATGGCCGCCAGCACCAGGAACAGCTGGTTGCCCAGGGACGACTGGAAGGTGGCTGCTGCACCTTCCAACTGCGCCTGCACGGTGATCGGCAGGCCCAGGTCATGCTCGATCTGCCCCAGCCGCGTGACCGCCGCGCCCAGGGTCTGCCCCGGGGCCAGGTTGAACGAGACGTCGGCGTAGGGGAACTGGCCCTGGCGGTTGAGGGTGATGGGCGTCCGTATCACCTGCTGGCTGGCCATGCTCGACAGCGGCGCCACGCCGCCGCTGGCGGTGTCCACGTACAGCCCGGTGAGCAGGTCGGCGAGGTTGCCGGGCTGGCGGTCGCTGGCCAGCACCACGTGGTACTGGTTGAGCTGGGTGTAGATGGTCGACACCTGGCGCTGGCCGAAGGCGTCGTACAGCACGTCGTCGATGGCCTGGGGCGTCACGCCCAGGCGCGAGGCGGTGGCACGGTCGAAGGTCAGCTGGATCTGGTTGCCGAACTGCAGGGCCTGGCTCTGCACGTCGGCGAACATCGGGTCCTTGCGCATGGCCGCCATCAGCTTGTTGGTCCATTGCTCCAGCGCCTGGGTGTCGATGGCCTGAAGCCCGAGTCGGTAGCTGGTGGTGGAGACGGTGGAGTCCAGGGTCAGGTCCTGCACCCCGTGCAGGTACAGGCGGATGCCCGACTCGTCGCTGTTGGCGTCGGCCAGGCGGCGGATCACCACCGCGCTGCTGTCACGCTCGCCGCGCGGCTTGAGGTTGATCAGCAGGTTGCCCTGGTTCAGCGTCGGGTTGGTCTGGTCGATGCCCACGAATGACGACAGGCTGGCCACCGCCGGGTCCTTGAGGATGCGCGCGGCCAGGCGCTGCTGCTCGTCCTGCATGCGCGCGAAGGACACGCTGGGCGCGGCCTGGGAAATGCCCTGGATCAGGCCGGTGTCCTGGTCGGGGAAGAAGCCCTTGGGAATCACCAGGATCAGCCACACCGTCAGCAACGCGGTGATGACGATGGACACCAGCGTCAGTGCCTGGTGCAGCAGCACCCAGTCCAGGCCTTTCACGTAGTAGTGGTTGATGCGGTCGAAGAAGTCCTCGCGGCGCTCGCCCTTGCGCGCCTTGAGCAGGCGCGCGCACAGCATGGGAGTGAGGGTCAGGGTGATCAGCGCGGAAATCACGATGGTCACCGCCACCGTGGTGGCGAACTCGCGGAACAGCCGCCCCACCACGTCGCCCATGAACAGCAGCGGGATCATCACCGCGATCAGCGCCACCGACAGCGAGATGATGGTGAAGCCGATCTGCGCCGAGCCCTTGAGCGCGGCCTGCAGGGGCGTCTCGCCGTCCTCGATGTAGCGGGTGATGTTCTCGATCATGACGATGGCGTCGTCGACCACGAAGCCGATGGCGATGGTCAGCGCCATCAGCGTCAGGTTGTTCAGGGAAAAGCCCAGGGCGTAGGCCACGGCCAGCGTGCCAATCAGGGTCAGCGGCACGGTGAGCGCCGGGATCAGCGTGGCGGCCAGGTCGCGCAGGAAGACAAAGATAACGATCACCACCAGCAGGATCGCCACGCCCAGTTCCAGCTGCACGTCGGTGACCGAGGCGCGGATGGTCTGGGTGCGGTCGGTGAGCACGGCCACCTTGAGGGTGCCCGGCAGGCTGGCGCGCAGGGCGGGCAGCAGGCGCTGCACGCGGTCCACCACCTGGATGACGTTGGCGCCGGGCTGGCGCTGGATGTTCAGCACGATGGACGGCGTGGCGTTGGTCCAGGCGGCCTGGCGCGGGTTCTCCGGGCCCTGGATGGACGCGGCGATCTGCGCCAGGCGAATCGGCGCGCCGTTCTTGTAGGCGATGATCAGGTCGCGGTACTGCTCGGCCGACTGCAGCTGGTCGTTGGCGCCGATGGAATAGGCCTGGAATTTGCCGTCGATGTTGCCCTTGGCCTGGTTGACGTTGGCGGTGCCCAGGGCCGTGCGCACATCATCCAGCGACAGCCCCAGCGCGTTCAGCGCCGAGGTGTTGGCCTGCACCCGCACGGCGGGGCGCTGGCCACCGCTGAGGGTCACCAGGCCGACACCGGTGATCTGCGAGATTTTCTGCGCCAGGCGGGTGTCGGCCAGGTCCTGGATTTTGGTCAGCGGCAGCACGTCGGAGGTCAGCGACAGGGTCAGCACCGGCGCGTCGGCCGGGTTGACCTTGCTGTACACCGGCGGGTACGGCAGGTTGGCCGGCAGGAAGGTGCCGGCGGCGTTGATGGCCGCCTGCACCTCCTGCTCGGCCACGTCCAGGGACAGCGCCAGGTCGAACTGCAGGGTGATCACCGAGGCACCGTCGGAGCTGGTGGAGTTCATCGACTTGAGCCCGGGCATCTCGCCGAACTGGCGCTCCAGCGGCGCGGTGATCGACGAGCTGATCACCTCGGGGCTGGCGCCGGGGTACTGGGTGAACGCCTGGATGGTGGGGTAGTCGACCTCGGGCAGCGCCGACACCGACAGCAGGTGGTAGCCCAGCAGGCCCACCAGCAGCACCGCGACCATGATCAGCGCGGTGGCCACCGGCCGCTCGATGAACGGCCGCGAGACATTCATGGCGTGGCGACCTTGACCGACGAACCGTTATCCAGCTTGTCGGCGCCCTCGGTCACCACCTGCTCGCCGGGCTTCACGCCCTGGTCGAGGATGGCGGTGACGTCACCGGTGGCCGGGCCCAGCTTGACCACCCGCAGCGCCGCCTTGTCGCCGTTGACCACGAACACGAAGTCGCCCTGGCTGCCGTGCTGGATGGCCTGGGTCGGCACCACGGCGATCTGCGCCAGGCGGTCGGCCTGTAGCCGGGCGTTGACGAACTGGTTGGGAAACAGGTGATTGGCCGGGTCGCTGAACTGCGCCTTGACCTTCACCGTGCCGGTGCTGGTGTCCACCTGGTTGTCCAGCGCCAGCAGGTTGCCGGTGGCCAGCAGGTCGTGCTTGTTGCGGTCATAGGCCAGCACCGTCACCGGGCCCTTGGCCATGGCCTGGTCGATGACGCCCAGGTCGTCCTCGGGCACGGCGAACACCACGGTGGCGGGCTGCAGTTGGGTGATCACGGCGATGCCGGTGCTGGTCTGCGGGTTCACGTAGTTGCCGGGGTCCACCAGGCGCAGGCCGACCACGCCGTCCACCGGTGAGTAAATGGTGCAATAGCTGACCTGCACTTCCAGGTTCTGCACGCTGCCCTGGTCGGCGGCCACGGTACCCTGCTGTTGCTGCACCAGCGAGCGCTGGGTGTCGAGGGTCTGCTGGCTGACCGAGCCCACCTTGATCAGCTGGCCGAAACGCACCAGGTCGCGCTGGTCGTTGGCCAGCAGCGCCTGGTCGTGCAGCAGCACGCCGCGGGCCTGGGCCAGCTGCGCCTTCAACGCGCGGTCGTCGATGCGCGCCACCACCTGGCCTTTTTTCACATGCTGGCCTTCCTGGAACGGCACCTCGGTGAGCAGGCCGGCCACCTGGGTGACCACAGTGACGGTGCGGGTGGGGGTCACCGTGCCCAGGGCGTCGATGTACACCGGCACGTCCTGCTGTTTCACCGGCACCACGGCCACCGGCTCGGCCGCGGGCGGCGGCTTGGGCTTGGCCCGGCCGGCCAGCAGGTGGTAGACCAGCCAGCAGGCCAGCAGCACCAGCACGATGCCGGCAAAAATGACCAGACCACGACGACGCTTGGGCACGGGCGAACACCTCGGGTGTCACGGGCCAGTGATAATGGCCACTAGCCTGTCTTCCTGAAAAATTCTAGCAGCGGCCCCCACCGCCACTGGCCCAACCCGCCCTCCATTCAGGTAGCCGACAGGCCGCCCGTCGCCCGCCCCAAGTTGAGCCCCGCGCGAGCACGGTGCTACCATGCCGCAACCGCCCAGCAGGCAAGGAATCATCGGCTTTATGACCACCATTCGCGAGCGCAACAAAGAACTGATCCTGCGCGCGGCCAGCGAAGAATTTGCCGACAAGGGCTTCGCCGCCACCAAGACCAGCGACATCGCGGCCAAGGCCGGGCTGCCCAAGCCCAACGTCTATTACTACTTCAAGTCCAAGGAAAACCTGTACCGCGAGGTGCTGGAAAGCATTATCGAGCCGATCCTGGCGGCTTCGACGCCGTTCAACCCCGAAGGCGACCCGTTCGAGGTGCTCAGCGGCTACATCCGTTCCAAGATCCGCATCTCCCGCGACCTGCCGGCGGCGTCCAAGGTGTTCGCCAGCGAGATCATGCACGGCGCCCCGCACCTGAGCCCCGACCAGGTGGAACAGCTGAACCTGCAGGCCAAGCACAACATCGACTGCATCCAGACCTGGATCGACCGCGGACAGATCGCCCACGTGGATGCGCACCACCTGATGTTCAGCATCTGGGCGGCGACCCAGACCTACGCCGATTTCGACTGGCAGATCGCCGTGGTTACCGGCAAGGCGCGGCTGGACGAGAGCGATTACGAGGCGGCGGCGCAAACGATCATCCGGATGGTGCTGAAGGGCTGCACGCCCGACGCCTGAGCGCCATGACGCCGCCTGCGGCAGCTGCTACGCGGACCTCGTCGTAGCAGCGGCCGTAGGCCGCGTCACAGATTATCAGCCACTGACACCCGCATCAGCGCTCCAACCCAACGCCTCGATCGCGCTGATCGCACAGCGCTCGTCCACATCCGACACATCCCCGCTGATTCCCACCGCGCCAATCACCACGCCCTGCTGGTCACGAATCAGCACCCCACCCGGCGCCGGCACCACGCCGCCCTGCCCCAGCCCGTTCAACGCCGCGAAAAACGCCGGGCGTGCTTGCGCGTCCGTCGCCAGCAGGCGCGAGCCCTTGCCCAGGGCGATGGCGCCCCACGCCTTGCCAATGGCCACGTGGGGCCGCAGCAGGCTGGCGCCGTCCTGGCGTTGCAGGCTCACCAGGTGCCCGCCGCTGTCCAGCACCGCCACGGTGAGCGGCGCAGCCTTGATGTCGCGCCCCGTGGCCAGGGCGTGTTCGGCGAGACGATTGGCAGCAGCCAAGGTAATGGCAGTCATCGGCAGATCCTCTTGAATGAAAAATCGACACGACAAATAGAGCACAAATACAAAATTTATTGTATACAATGTCGCAAATATTCCCGACCAATGGCCTGCAAACGCCATCCCTCGGCAAAAGCGAAAAGGGTTTGACCTGAAGCCGGTGCCGTGAATAAACTCAGCCAACAAGCCACTTGTATACAATTACAAAACACAAAGAGGCACAAAACCATGAGCAAAATGAGAGCAATCGATGCAGCCGTTCTGGTGATGCGCCGCGAAGGTGTGGAAACCGCCTTCGGCATTCCCGGTGCCGCCATCAACCCGCTGTACTCGGCCCTCAAGAAGGTCGGCGGCATCGACCACGTGCTGGCCCGCCACGTCGAAGGCGCCTCGCACATGGCCGAGGGCTACACCCGCACCAAGGCCGGCAACATCGGCGTGTGCATCGGCACCTCGGGCCCGGCGGGCACCGACATGGTCACCGGCCTGTACAGCGCCTCGGCCGACTCCATTCCCATCCTGTGCATCACCGGCCAGGCGCCCCGCGCCCGCCTGCACAAGGAAGACTTCCAGGCCGTGGACATCACCAGCATCGTCAAGCCGGTGACCAAGTGGGCCACCACCGTGCTGGAACCAGGCCAGGTGCCCTACGCCTTCCAGAAAGCCTTCTATGAAATGCGCTCCGGCCGCCCTGGCCCGGTGCTGATCGACCTGCCGTTCGACGTGCAGATGGCCGAGATCGAGTTCGACATCGACGCCTACGAGCCGCTGCCCGTGACCCGCCCCACCGCTAGTCGCACCCAGGTGGAGAAGGCCCTGGCCATGCTCGACCAGGCCGAGCGCCCACTGCTGGTAAGCGGTGGCGGCGTGATCAACGCCGACGCCAGCGCCAAGCTGGTGGAGTTCGCCGAGCTGACCGGCATCCCGGTCATCCCCACCCTGATGGGCTGGGGCACCATCCCTGACGACCACCCGCAGATGGTCGGCATGGTCGGCCTGCAGACCTCGCACCGCTACGGCAACGCCACCCTGCTCAAGTCCGACGTGGTGCTGGGCATCGGCAACCGCTGGGCCAACCGCCACACTGGCTCGGTGGACGTGTACACCGAAGGCCGCCGCTTCATTCACGTGGACATCGAACCCACGCAGATCGGCCGCGTGTTCACCCCCGACCTGGGCATCGTCTCTGACGCTGGTGCCGCCCTGGACCGCTTCCTGGAAGTGGCCCGCGAGTGGAAAGCCGCTGGCAAGTTGAAGGACCGCAGCGCCTGGCTCGCCGACTGCCAGCAGCGCAAGGCCAGCCTGCAGCGCAAGACCCACTTCGACAACGTGCCGGTCAAGCCCCAGCGCGTGTACGAGGAAATGAACCAGGTGTTCGGCAAGGACACCTGCTACGTCAGCACCATCGGCCTGTCGCAGATCGCCGGCGCGCAGTTCCTCCACGTGTACAAGCCACGCCACTGGATCAACTGCGGCCAGGCAGGCCCGCTGGGCTGGACCATTCCCGCAGCCCTGGGCGTGGTCAAGGCCGATCCGAGCCGCAAGGTGGTGGCGCTGTCGGGTGACTACGACTTCCAGTTCATGATCGAAGAGCTGGCCGTGGGCGCGCAGTTCCACCTGCCGTACATCCACGTGGTGGTGAACAACTCCTACCTGGGGCTGATCCGCCAGGCCCAGCGCGGTTTCGACATGGACTACTGCGTGCAGCTGGCGTTCGAGAACATCAACGCCCCGGAAATCAACGGCTATGGCGTCGACCACGTGGCGGTCGCCGAAGGCCTGGGCTGCAAGGCCCTGCGCGTGTTCGAACCGGCACAGATCCAGCCGGCGCTGCGCAAGGCCCAGGCGCTGATCGAGGAGTTCAAGGTGCCGGTGGTGGTGGAAATCATCCTGGAACGGGTGACCAACATTTCCATGGGCACCGAGATCAACGCCGTCAACGAATTCGAAGACCTGGCGCTGGTCGGCAACGACGCCCCTACCGCCATCTCGCTGCTCGACTGATTTTTCAAGGAGGCTTTCATGCCGCGTTTTGCCGCCAACCTGTCGATGCTGTTCACCGAACAGGACTTCCTCGCCCGCTTCAAGGCCGCCGCCGATGCCGGCTTCAGTGGCGTGGAATACCTGTTCCCGTACGACTTCAACTCCGCCGAGATCAAGGCGCAACTGCAGGCCCACGGCCTGACCCAGGTGCTGTTCAACCTGCCGGCCGGTGACTGGGCCAAGGGCGAGCGTGGCATTGCCTGCCACCCTGACCGCGTCGAGGAGTTCCGTGCCGGCGTGGACCTGGCCATCGCCTACGCCCAGGTGCTGGGCAACACCCAGATCAACTGCCTGGCCGGCATCCGCCCCCAGGGCGTGGACTGCGCCACGGTGAAGGCCACCTTCGTCGCCAACCTGAAATATGCCGCCGACAAGCTGCAGGCCGCGGGCATTCGCCTGGTGATGGAGATGATCAACACCCTCGACATCCCGGGCTTCTACCTGACCACCACCGACCAGGCGCTGGCGATCCAGGCCGAGGTGGGCAGCGCCAACCTCTTCCTGCAGTACGACATCTACCACATGCAAATCATGGAAGGTGACCTGGCGCGCACGCTACAAGCGCACCTGCCGCGCATCAACCACGTGCAACTGGCCGACAACCCCGGCCGCCACGAACCGGGCACCGGCGAGATCAACTACCGCTTCCTGTTCGAGCACCTGGACAAGATCGGCTACCAGGGCTGGGTGGGCTGCGAGTACAAGCCGCTGACCACCACCGAGGCTGGCCTGCATTGGCTCAAAACGCATAACGCCGTCTGACCTGTAGCCGCTGCCGAAGGCTGCGCTGGCCCTGTTCCCCACTGGAGATCTCCAGCGCACACCCGGGCCAGCGCAGCCTGGCGGCAGCGGCTACGCCTTCAACAAATACAATCAGGAAGGATCACTACCATGGCAAAAATCGGATTCATCGGCACCGGCATCATGGGCCTGCCCATGGCGCAGAACCTGCAGCAAGCAGGTCACCAACTGTTCCTCTCCACCCACCACGACGCAGCCCCCACCGACCTTGTCGCCGCCGGCGCCGTGGCCCTGGCCAACCCGCGCGACGTGGCCCAGGAAGCGGAATTCATCATCGTCATGGTGCCCGACACCCCGCAGGTGGAAGACGTGTTGTTCCGCGAGCAGGGCATCGCCGAGGGCCTGAGCCGCAACAAGATCGTCATCGACATGAGCTCCATCTCGCCCACCGCCACCAAGGCCTTCGCCGCCAAGGTCAACGCCCGTGGCGCGCAGTACCTGGACGCACCGGTGTCCGGTGGTGAAGTAGGCGCCAAGGCCGCCACCCTGAGCATCATGGTCGGCGGCGACCAGGACGCCTTCGACCGCGCCCTGCCGCTGTTCCAGAGCATGGGCAAGAACATCACCCGCGTCGGTGGCAACGGCGACGGCCAGACCGCCAAGGTGGCCAACCAGATCATCGTCGCCTTGAACATCCAGGCCGTGGCCGAAGCGCTGCTGTTCGCGGCGAAGAACGGCGCCGACCCGGCCAAGGTGCGTGAGGCGCTGATGGGCGGCTTCGCCTCGTCGAAGATCCTCGAAGTGCACGGCGAGCGCATGATCAAGGGCACCTTCGACCCCGGCTTCCGCATCAGCCTGCACCAGAAAGACCTCAACCTGGCCCTGCAAGGCGCCCGCGAGCTGGGCGTGAACCTGCCCAACACCGCCAACGCGCAACAGGTGTTCAGCACCTGCGCCGCCCTGGGCGGCAGCAACTGGGACCACTCGGCGCTGATCAAGGGCCTGGAACACATGGCCAACTTCAGCATCCGCGACAAGTGACCCACCGCTGACGCGGCCTGGCGGCCACTGCTACACAGCCCTTGTAGCAGCGGCCGCCAGGCCGCGTCAGGGCCCACGCCATAACAACAATAAATTCCCCGGGAGCCTGCCATGTCAGTCGATCCGCAATCCTTCCTGCGCGAGCTGTTCGCCACGGCCATCGCCGCAGCCCACCCAAGCCAGGTGCTGGAACCCTTCCTGCCCGCCGACCGCAGCGGCCGGGTGATCGTCATCGGCGCCGGCAAGGCCGCAGCCGCCATGGCCGAAGTGGTCGAGCGCTGCTGGCAGGGCGAGGTCAGCGGGCTGGTAGTCACCCGCTACGGCCACGGCGCCAGCTGCCGGAAAATCGAGGTGGTGGAAGCCGCCCACCCTGTGCCTGATGCCGCCGGCCTGGCCGTGGCCCAGCGCGTGCTGCAACTGGTCAGCAACCTCACTGAAAGCGACCGGGTGATCTTCCTGCTTTCGGGCGGCGGCTCGGCGCTGCTGGCCCTGCCTGCCGCCGGCATCACCCTGGCCGACAAGCAGGCCATCAACAAGGCGCTGCTGAAATCCGGCGCCACCATTGGCGAGATGAACTGCGTGCGCAAGCACCTCTCCGCCATCAAGGGCGGGCGCCTGGCCAAGGCCTGCTGGCCGGCCACCGTGCATACCTACGCGATTTCCGACGTACCCGGCGACCTGGCCACGGTCATCGCCTCCGGCCCCACCGTGGCCGACCCCAGCACCTCGGCCCAGGCGCTGGCGATCCTGGCACGCTACAGCATTGACGTGCCACAGGCCGTGCGCGACTGGCTGCACAACCCTGAATCGGAGACCGTCAAGGCCGACGACCCGTGCCTGGCCCGCAGCCACTTCCAGCTGATCGCCACGCCGCAGCAGTCGTTGCAGGCCGCCGCCGTCAAGGCGCGTGCCGCCGGCTTCAGCCCGCTGATCCTCGGCGACCTGGAAGGCGAGTCGCGGGAAGTGGCCAAGGTGCACGCCGGCATCGCCCGGCAGATCGCCATTCACGGCCAGCCGCTGGCGGCGCCGTGCGTGATTCTCTCCGGGGGCGAGACCACGGTCACCGTGCGCGGCAACGGCCGCGGCGGGCGCAACGCCGAATTCCTCCTCAGCCTCACCGAGAGCCTCAAGGGCCAGCCCGGCATCTACGCCCTGGCCGGCGACACCGACGGCATCGACGGCTCCGAGGACAACGCCGGCGCGCTCATGACCCCGTGCAGCTACCGCCGCGCCGCGCAGCTGGGCCTGAGCGCCAGCGCCGAGCTGGACAACAACAACGGCTATGGCTACTTCCAGGCGCTGGGCGACCTGGTGGCTACCGAACCCACGCGCACCAACGTCAACGACTTCCGCGCCATCCTGATTCTGGAGGCCACCGCGCCATGACCGCCTACAAGAACACCAAGATCCTCGCCACCCTGGGCCCTGCCACCCGCAGCCAGGAAGACATCCGCCAACTGGCGCTGGCCGGGGTCAACCTGTTCCGCCTCAACTTCAGCCACGGTGAGCACGGCGACCACGCCCAGCGCCTGGAATGGATTCGCGACGTGGAAGCGCAGTTGAACACGCCGCTGGGCGTGCTCATGGACCTGCAAGGGCCGAAACTGCGCGTCGGCCGATTCGCCGACGGCAAGGTGCTGCTGCACCGCGGCCAGGCGTTCCGCCTGGACCTGGACACCAGCCCCGGCGACGCGCGCCGGGTGAACCTGCCGCACCCCGAGATCATCGCCGCCCTGCAGCCGGGCATGGACCTGCTGCTGGACGACGGCAAGCTGCGCCTGCAAGTGACCGCCAAGCATGCCGACGCCATCGACACCCAGGTCATCGCCGGCGGCGAGCTGTCCGACCGCAAGGGCGTCAACGTGCCCCAGGCGGTGCTGGAGCTCAGCCCGCTGACCGCCAAGGACCGCCGCGACCTGAGCTTCGGCCTGGAGCTGGGCGTGGACTGGGTGGCGCTGTCATTCGTGCAGCGCCCCGAGGACATCCTCGAGGCCCGCGAGCTGATCGGCGGCCGCGCGCGGCTGATGGCCAAGGTCGAGAAGCCCTCGGCGCTGGTGCACCTGGAAGAGATCGCGCGGCTCAGCGACGCGATCATGGTGGCCCGTGGCGATTTGGGCGTGGAAGTGCCGGCCGAGACCGTGCCGCAGATCCAGAAGCGCATCATTGCCGTGTGCCGCGCCCTGGGCCGGCCGGTGGTGGTGGCCACGCAGATGCTCGAATCCATGCGCTTCGCCCCCGCGCCCACCCGCGCCGAGGTCACCGACGTGGCCAACGCCGTGGCCGAGGGCGCTGACGCGGTGATGCTGTCGGCCGAGACCGCTTCGGGCGACTACCCGCTGGAAGCGGTGCAGATGATGAGCAAGATCATCCGCCAGGTGGAAAGCGGCCCCGACTACCAGGCGCAACTGGACGTCAGCCGGCCTCAGGCCGAGGCCACCGTGTCGGACGCCATCAGCTGCGCTATCCGCCGCATCAGCGGCATTTTGCCGGTGGCGGTGCTGGTGAACTACAGCGAATCCGGCGCCTCGACGCTGCGCGCCGCCCGCGAGCGGCCACGGGTGCCGATCCTCAACCTGACGCCCAACCTGGCCACGGCCCGGCAGTTGAGCGTGGCCTGGGGCGTGCGTTCGGTGGTCAATGACCGCTTGCGGCAGGTGGAGGAAGTCTGCTCCACGGCGCTGGAAATCGCCCAGGCGCAAGGGCTGGCCAGCCGTGGCGACACCCTGGTGATCACCGCCGGCGTGCCGTTCGGCAAACCTGGCAGCACCAATTCGCTGCGTATCGAAACGCTGGTGTAACCCACCACCGTAGCCGCTGCCGCCAGGCTGCGCTGGCCCGGTCACCCACAGCAGATTTCCCGGGTGTACTCAAGGGCCAGCGCAGCCTGCGGCAGCGGCTACAGGAACTTCATCATGCCCCGACATTTCTGCCCCGACTGGGCCACCGCCCTGCTCAACGGCTTCAGCCAGGTGCTGCTGCAACGCAACCCGCTGTGCGGCCTGTGCTGCCTGGTGGCGATACTGGTGGGCGCCCCGCAGCTGCTGGGTGGCGCGCTGCTGGGCGCGGCCAGCGGCCTGCTCACCGCGCAACGCCGTGGCTACCTGCGCGAACACCGCCAGGCCGGCGTCTACAGCTACAACGGCGTGCTGATCGGCCTGCTGTTCAGCCATTGGCTGCCGCTGGGCCTGACCCTGCCCCTGTTGATCATCGCCGCCAGTGGCCTGAGCAGCCTGTTGCTGGCGCGCTGGCTGCGCGTTTGCGCGCGCCCCAGCTGCCTGCCCGCCTACACTGCGCCGTTCGTGCTGGCCGGCTGGGCCCTGGCGCTGGGCATCAGCCCCGCCCCTGGCAGCGTGCAAGCCTTCGACCTGAGCGACGTGCTCACCGGGCTGGGGCAGATCTTCGTGCTGCCCAGCCCCCTGGCCGGCGCGCTGATTGCCCTGGGCCTGTACCTGGCCGACCGCCGCGCCGCGCGCTGGGCGCTGCTGGGCTCTGCCGCCGGCCTGGCCTTCGCCTGGTTGCAGGGCGAGCCAGCGCTGCCCGGCCTCTACGGTTTCAACCCGGCCCTGGCGGCGCTGGCCTTCAGCGCCCAACCGCTGCGCGCGGTGCTGGCCATCGGCCTGGCGCTGTTGCTGCAACCGGGGTTCGCCAGCCTGCCGCTGCCCGGCCTCACCGCACCGTTCATTCTCGCCTGTTGGCTGGTGCGCGCCGGTGCCCGCGCCAGCCTGGTGGAGGGCACCTTGCACAGTCGCCGGTAAACGCCCTAGGCTTGGTCCATGTTCAGGAACCCGGACCCTATGGAAAGCCAACGCACCCTGCGCCAAAAGCTCTACACCATCATTTTCCACAGCGACACGGTGGCCGGCCGGCGCTTCGACACCACCCTGCTGCTGATCATCCTCGCCAGCCTGGTGCTGGTGATGCTCGACAGCATCGAAGGCGTGCACCGCGAGTACGCCACCCTGTTCGCCAACATTGAATGGGGCCTGACCGGCATCTTCACCGTGGAATACCTGCTGCGCCTGTACTGCACGCCGCGGCCGCTGCGCTACGCCTTCAGCTTCTATGGGCTGGTGGACCTGCTGGCGATCGTGCCGGGCATCCTCGCCATTTACTACAGCGACGCCCAGTACCTGATGATCGTGCGGGTGATCCGCATGCTGCGCATCTTCCGCGTCCTCAAGCTGCGCCCCTACCTGAGCCAGGCCAACTACCTGATGTCGGCGCTGCGCGGCAGCCGGCAGAAGATCATCGTGTTCCTGCTCAGCGTGGCCACCCTGGTGACGGTGTTCGGCACCCTGATGTACGTGATCGAAGGCCCCGAGCACGGCTTCACCAGCATTCCCATGGGCATCTACTGGGCCATCGTCACCCTTACCACCGTGGGCTTCGGCGACATCGTGCCCAAGACCCCGCTGGGGCAGATGATCTCGGCGCTGGTGATGATCACCGGTTACTCGATCATCGCCGTGCCCACCGGCATCTTCACCGCCGAGCTGGCCAACGCCATGCGCGGCGAACGCCAGGAGCGTCCGTGCCCGGTGTGTGCCAAGGCCGATCACGACAGCGAGGCGGCGTTCTGCTCCCGTTGCGGAAATGCCTTGTTTAAAAAAACTCCATAAGCGCCCAACTTTTCGGTCTTTCGGGCGCCAACGGCGCCCGGCTATAGTGGCTGGCCAATTGATTCCAACGACAACAACAGGGACATCCACCATGCACAAACTCTTGAGCGCCTCGCTGCTCGCCGCCGGGCTGGGCCTGGCCGGGCTGGTCCAGGCTGCCCAGCCGCCCTTGCTGAACGTTTCCTACGACGTGATGCGTGACTTCTACAAGGACTACAACGCCGCGTTCCAGAAACACTGGCAGGCCGAGCACAACGAGCCGGTCAGCGTGCAGATGTCCTTCGGCGGTTCCAGCAAGCAGGCGCGCTCGGTGATCGACGGCCTGCCCGCCGACGTCATCACCATGAACATGGCCACCGACATCAACGCCCTGGCCGACAACGGCAAGCTGGTGCCCGACGACTGGGTCACGCGCCTGCCCAACCACAGCGCGCCGTTCACCTCGGCCACCGTGTTCATCGTCCGCAAGGGCAACCCCAAGGCCCTGAAAGACTGGCCCGACCTGCTCAAGGACGGCGTGCAGGTGATCGTCCCCAACCCCAAGACCAGCGGCAACGGCCGCTACACCTACCTGTCGGCCTGGGGCTACGTGCTGAAGAACGGCGGTGACGAGGACAAGGCCAAGGCCTTCGTCGGCAAGCTGTTCAAGCAGGTGCCGGTGCTGGACACCGGTGGCCGTGGTGCTACCACCACCTTCATGACCAACCAGATCGGCGATGTGCTGGTGACCTTCGAGAACGAAGCGGAAATGATTGCCCGCGAGTTCGGCCGCGACAAGTTCGAGGTCATCTACCCCAGCGTCTCCGCCGAAGCCGAGCCGCCGGTGGCCGTGGTCGACAAGGTGGTGGACAAGAAAGGCAGCCGCGCCCTGGCCGAGGCCTACCTCAAGTACCTGTGGTCGCCAGAAGGCCAGGACATCGCCGCGCAGAACTACCTGCGCCCGCGTGACCCGGCGGTGCTGGCCAAGTACCAGGACCGCTTCCCCAAGGTCGACTTCCTGTCGGTTGAAAAGACCTTCGGCGACTGGCGCACCGTGCAGAAGACCCACTTCGCCGACGGCGGCGTGTTCGACCAGATCTACACCCAGCAGTAACACCCTGCTGAACATTCGCCACAACGCCATACCTGTAGCCGCTGCCGAAGGCTGCGCTGGCCCACATCCACACTGGAGATTCCCAGTGAGGCACAGGGCCAGCGCAGCCTGGCGGCAGCGGCTACGGCGCACCATGCTGGTGCCATCAATAGCACGATCGTCCCATACAGTTATAAAAAAGCGCCACCCACGGTAATCCAGCGGCCAATTGTTTCGTCCTTTCTACATTGGCACAGCCATTGCTCTTCACGCCCCACCCCTCTCATGAAGAGAGCCGACCCGAGTACGACCATGCCCAGCTTCACGCCCACGCTAAAAGCCCTGGTCCTGTCGATTGCCACCAGCGGGATGCTGGTGGGCTGCGACAAGCCTGCTTCACCCACCCAGGCGGCCGCCGCCGGGCCGATCGCCGTGGACGTGGCCACCGCCACGCCGGCCCTGGAACCGCGCACCACGGTGCTCACCGGGCGCCTGGAAGCCTTCCGCACCGCCGAGGTCCGCGCCCGCGTGGCCGGCATCGTCGAACAGCGCACCTACACCGAGGGCGCGGCGGTGAACGCCGGCGACCTGCTGTTCCGCATCGACCCGGCGCCGTTCGCCGCCCAGCTGGCCGCCGCCGAGGCCGAACTGGCCCAGGCGCGCGTGGCCGCCGAGTCTGCCGGCGACATTGCCCGCCGTTCCCAGCAGTTGGTGGTGGACAATTCCATCAGCGTGCAGCAGAGCCGCCAGGATCTGTTCGCCGAGAAACGTGCCAAGGCCGCGGTGCTGTCCGCCGAAGCCAAGGTGCGCAGCGCGCGCCTGCAACTGGACTACGCCAGCGTCAAGGCACCGATCGCCGGCCGCGCCCGCCGCGCGCTGGTCAGCGAAGGCGCCATGGTCGGCCAGGACGAGGGCACGCCACTGACCACCGTCGAACAGCTGGACCCCATCTACGTCAACTTCTCGCAGCCGGCCAGCGACTTCCTGGCGTTGGGCGAGGCGCTCAAGGACAGCCCCGGTGCCGCCCGCGTGACCCTGCGCCTGAGCGACGGCAGCCTGTACAAGCGCGCCGGCAAGCTGCTGTTCACCGACACCGCGGTAGACCCGAAAACCGACACCGTGGCCCTGCGCGCGCAGTTCGACAACCCCGAACAACTGCTGCTGCCCGGCCTGTACGTGCAGGTGGAGTTCGAACGCGCCGGTGGCCACCACGACGTGCTGATCCCGCAGCAGGCGCTGACCCGCACCCGCGACGGCGCCTACGTGATGGTGCTCAAGGACGGCCACGCGCGCCAGGTCAACGTCCAGGCCCAGACCCTGCAGGGCCGCCAGTGGCGGGTCAGCGCCGGGCTGGACGGCGGCGAGCAGGTGATCCTCGACGGCGGCGCCCTGGGTGACGGCCAGGCCGTGGCCGTGAAACCTTCCGCCGACACCGGCACGGTAGCCGACCGCTCATAGGGAATCCCATGTCAGCCTTTTTCATCGCCCGGCCCGTCATGGCCTGGGTCATCGCCATTGTCATCCTGCTGGCCGGGCTGGGCGCGGCCACGCGCCTGCCCATGGAGCAGTACCCCAACGTCGCGCCGCCGCGCGTGGGCATCACCGCCAGCTACCCGGGCGCCTCGCCCGAGGTGGCCGAACGCACCGTCACGGCGGTGATCGAGCGTGAGCTGAGCGGCATTCCGGGGCTGTTGTATTTCGCCTCCAACAGCTCGGAAAACACCATCGAGCTGAACCTGTCGTTCGAAACCGGCACCAACACCCAGCTGGCGGCGGTGGAGGTGCAGAACCGCCTCAAGCGCGTGGAAGAGCGCCTGCCCGAGAGCGTGCGGCGCCAGGGCCTGACCGTGGAACAGAGCGGCCAGAACGAGCTGATGTTCGTGACCCTGACCGCCGACAACCCCAACGTCGATGACATCGAGCTGGGCGACTACGCCACCAGCGTGGTCCGCCCCGCCCTGCTGCGCACCCCGGGGGTGGGCGGGGTCGAGGTGTACAGCCCCGAGTACGCCATGCGCATCTGGCCCGACGTGCAGCGCCTGACCGCCACCGGCATCACCACCACCGAGCTGGTCAACGCCATCAGCCTGCAGAACCAGCGCATCACTTTGGGCGCCATCGGCACCCCGCCCTCGCCGGCCAGCACCGCCATTACCGCGCCGCTGGCGGTGCAGGAAGAGCTGGACACGCCCCAGGCGTTCGGCGCCATCGCCCTGCGCGTAAACCCGGACGGTTCGGCCCTGCGCGTGGCCGACGTGGCGCGGGTGGAGCTGGGTGGCATGAACTACGACTACCCGGCGTTCCTCAACGGCCGCTACGCCGGCGCCATCTCGGTGAAGCTGGCCAGCGGCGCCAACGCCCTGCAGACCGCCGACGCCATCAAGGCCACCCTGGCCGAACTGGCGCCGGAGTTCCCGCCGGGCCTGCATTACCACACCGCCTTCGACACCTCGACCTTCGTGCACCTGTCCATCGTCAAGGTCGGCTACACCCTGGTGGAGGCCATGGTGCTGGTGTTCGCGGTGATGTGGCTGTTCCTGGGCAACTGGCGCGCCACGCTGATCCCCAGCCTAGTGGTGCCGATCGCCCTGGCCGGCACCTGCGCGGCCATGCTGGTGCTGGGCTTTTCGCTGAACGTGCTGACGCTGTTCGGCATGGTGCTGGCCATCGGCATCCTGGTGGACGACGCCATCGTGGTGGTGGAGAACGTCGAGCGGATCATGGCCGAGCAAGGCGTGGGCCCGCGCGAGGCGACCCTGCAGGCCATGGGCCAGATCAGCGGTGCCATCATCGCCATCACCCTGGTGCTGACCGCGGTGTTCGTGCCCATGGCGCTGTTCCCCGGCGCCGTGGGGCAGATCTACCGGCAGTTCACCGTGGCCCTGGCCGTGCCCATGGCGCTGTCGGCGTTCCTGGCCCTGAGCCTGACCCCGGCGCTGTGCGCCACCCTGCTCAAGCCGGCTAGCCACGGCACCAGCCCCGGCCGCGTGGCGCGCGCCAGCCAGGCGTTCGCCGACCGCTACCTGCGGGCGCTGGACGCCTTCCTGCGCCGGCCGCTGCGTTTCATGCTGCTGTACGCCGGCCTGCTGGGCCTGTGCGCGCTGTTGTTCGCCTACCTGCCGGGCGGCTTCCTGCCCAAGGAAGACAAAGGTAACTTCGCCACGGTGATCCAACTGCCCACCGGCGCCACCCAGGCCGACACGCGCCAGGTGGTGGACGAGGTGCAGCGCTTCATGGCCCAGGACCCGAACATCGAAAGCCGCTTCGCCATGCAGGGCTTCAGCTATTTCGGCGACGGCCAGAACGCGGCCATGGTGTGGCCGACGCTGATCGACTGGTCGCGGCGCAAGCAGCCCGACCAACAGGTGGACGCGATCATGCAGCGCATCAACACGCACTTCGCCCACGGCACCGCCAGCCAGCCCAAGGCCACGGTCCATGCGTTGAACACACCACCGCTGCCCTCCATGGGGCGCACCGAAGGCATCGACATGCGCCTTCAAGACCGCGGCGGCCTGGGCCACGACGCACTGGTGGCAGCCAAGGACCAACTGCTGGCCCTGGCCGCCAAGAGCCCGGTGCTGGCCGAGGTGTCATTCTCCGGCCAGGACGACGCGCCGCAGCTGCGCGTGAGCATCGACCGGGTCAAGGCGCAGAGCATGGGCGTGGCGGTCAGCGAGATCAACGACACCCTGGCCACCCTCTACGGCTCGCAATACCTGGGCGACTTCATCTACAAGAACCAGGTGCGGCGCATCCTGGTGCAGGCCGAGGGCCGCGACCGCCAGGCCGCCGACAGCCTGCTGCAGGCGCGGGTGCGCAACAGCAATGGCGACATGGTGCCGCTGAGTGCCTTCGTCAGCATGCGCTGGACGTTAGGCCCATTGCAGATCGATAACTTCAACGGTTTCCCGATCATGCCTATCACCGCCCTGCCAGCACCTGGCTACAGCACCAGCCAGGCCATGGACGCCCTCGCCGCGCTGGTGGCCCAGCTGCCAGTGGGCGTGGGCTACGAGTGGGCCGGGCAGTCGTACCAGGAGCGCCTGTCGGGCAACCAGGTGCCGCTGCTGTTCGGGCTGTCGGTGCTGGTCATTTTCCTCTGCCTGGCCGCCCTGTATGAAAGCTGGTCGATGCCGCTGGCAGTGATCCTCGCCATTCCGCTGGGGCTGCTGGGGGCACTGGCCGCCACGCACCTGCGCGGCATGCCCGATGACCTGTATTTCAAGGTGGGGATGATCACCATCATGGGCCTGACGGCGAAGAACGCCATCCTCATCATCGAGGTGGCCGAAACCCTGCACCGCCAGGGCGCCAGCCTGCACCAGTCGATACTGGACGCGGCGCGCATGCGCCTGCGGCCCATCGTGATGACCTCGCTGGCGTTCATGTTCGGCGTGCTGCCCCTGGCCCTGGCCACCGGCCCGGGTTCGGCCAGCCAGCGGGCAATTGGCACCAGCGTGTTCGGCGGAATGCTGTCGGCGACGGTGCTGACGGTGTTCTTCGTGCCGTTGCTGTATGGCCTGGTGGTGCGCTTGCGCCGGCGCCCTACCGCCTCCGTAGCCGCTGCCGAAGGCTGCGCTGGCCCTTCGGTGCACTGAAGATCTGCGGTGCATGGGAGGGCCAGCGCAGCCTGGCGGCAGCGGCTACAGGGCGGGGGCGCCGCCACCTTACATCGGCGGCTTCAGGCCATTTTCCCCCGCGGAAATGGCCTTCGCGGTGTAGCTGCCGTCCGCCGCCTTCTGCGCGAACAGCACGATCTTCACCCCCGGCTTGAGCAGGCTGCGGTCAGCCGGCACTAGGTTGACCACCGGCACGTCGTCCGGCACCAGGATCTTCTGCTCGCCGCCCTTGTATTTCACGGTGATGGTGCGCCCGTTGGCCACCACCAGGTCGCCGACGCTGCCGTTGGTCATGCTGCTGTTGGCCGCCAGGTCGAAGGCGCGGTGGCCGTCGCCGGTGCCGGCCATGGACGGCGGGAACACGTGCACTTCCAGGGCCTTGAGGGTGCCGTCGGCCTGGGGGATGGCGGCCGAGCCGACGTAGCTGCCCGGCTTGATGTCGGCGATGTTGGCCAGGGTCACGCCGCGCACCTGGGTGTCGGGCGTCAGGTGCACCACCACGTCTTCGCCGCGGTTGGTCTTCACCTGCAGGTCGTCGCCGTTGATGGCGGTGATGGCCCCGCGCACGCCCGTGGGCTGCGCGTCGGCGGCGTGCAGGCCGCTGCTGGCAAGCACCGCCAGGGCCAGGCTGGATGCAGTGAACAAGCGTTTGAGCTTCATGAACGGCACTCCTGAGGGAAATCGATAGCTAGCGATCAATTCCCACTCTATCACCGTTGCTCAGGCCAGCGCGTGCTCTTCGTTGAGCAGGGTCACGCCGCCATCGATGATCACTTCCAGGTCGTGGTCCTTGCCCCAGCGGAACAGCTGGGCCAGCAGCGTGGCGTTGGTTTCGCCGAACAGGTACACGGTGTTCACCGGCTGTTCGAGGATCCAGCGGCCCAGGTCGGTGGCCTCCAGCGAGTGCTGGAAGTCGTAGCTGAACTCCGGCTCGCTGAAGCGCGGCTTCACCTCGACCACCGAGCTGGCCAGCAGGTCCGGCGCTTTTGCCGCCACCTGCACATGGGCCAGGGGAAACTTGCCCACCCGCCAGTCGCGCAGCAGCTGCACCAGGCGCACCTTGGCGCGCTGGGCCTTCATGTCCAGGCGGCCTTCGGAGGGAATTTCCAGGCGCTGGTTGAGGATCAGCCACACCGGCTGGCGGCGCGGGGTCTTGAGCAGCACCTCGGCCTTGACCTTGGCCGCGCGCAACGCCAGCGCCAACACCAGCAGCAACGCCGTGGCCACCCAGCGCAGGCTGCCCTCGCCCGCCGCCTGCACCACCAGCGCCAGCGCCACGCAGCCCAGCCACAGGTAGTCGGCGCGCTTCCACGCCACCTCGCCCCAGCGGCCCAGGGAAATGCACGCCCAGCAGAACAGGCTGTACAGGAACAGCGCCAGCACCGCCAGCCAACGCAGGTCACGCGCCAGCGCCAGCAGGTCCAGCGCCGGGCTCAGCCACAGCGACACCACGGCCAGCAGCACCAGGGAAATAAGAGTGGGTAACAGGTAAGGCTTGTTGAAAAACTGCTTCATGAATGTCAGCCGAAAAGTCCAGGGGGCGTTGGGACGTATCGGCGGCGGGTGGGGATTCTTGATGGTTGATTTGGCGTGGCGCCCGGACGCGGGGGGGGGGGGGGGGGGCGGGCCCCCCCCTCCCCGCGCGGGGGGCGCCGGGCGGGCGCGCGGCCGCTGCTACACCCCCCAAGGTCCCGTAGCAGCGGCCGCAGGCCGCGTCCGCCAACGCAACCAATCCCTCGCCGGACACCCACACGGCGCTTGCAGTCATCCGCCTGTAAAGATAACCTTTCCCCGTCGTTGCCAAATCAACGACCCGGGGTCGAAGCCGGCACTCAATCAACATGGCGCAGTAGCGCCCCCATAAAAGCTGGGGCATTTTTTTGCCTTTTGCTTTGCTTTATGGCGGGCCGTGTGGCGCGGGCCTCTTGGCTTCCATGTTGATCGAGAGTTACCCGACTTCGAACGCCGCACGGTCTGCCACCCAACTTGTCGAAGGGTTAGTGGCGATCTTCACTCAACATGGGATCGAATCATGTCCATCTGCGCTGCAGCTTTATCCGAAACCCTTTCACCGTTGCCTACCACCTGCGAAATCGACTTTGGAGCAAGCCCTTCCGGTCATCTGTTCACGGTACGTGGCGATGTGCCGATCGATGAGGCACTGCAGAGTGCCAACGCGATACTCAACACCATCCGTGTGCTGGCGGACGAGCGTTGTGATGCTACGGTAGAGGCAGCACAAGCACTGAACCACGCAATCGAATGTCTCACAGAGATGAGTAGCGGATTAGTTGCTGCTTCGCTGCAAGGTGTGCACGCCTCCAGATAGGCCAGCATCGCAGGCGCCCGTGGGAAAAACCCGTAGCAGCGGCCGCAGGCCGCGTCCGCCAACGCAACCAATCCCCCGCCGAGCGCGAAGGCACAAAAAAGGCGCCGCCCTGCAAGGCAGGTGCGGCGCCTGATTGAACAACAGCCAGCTTACGCCAGGCTCTTGCTCACCACTTCGTACACGTCACTGCTCAGCTCGCCGGAGGCCAGGATGCGCTCCAGCTCGCCGCGCATCAGCGCCTGGCGGTGCGGGTCGTATTTGCGCCAGCGGGTCAGTGGGCCCAGTTGGCGCGAGGCGATCTGCGGGTTCAGGGCGTTGAGCTGGATGACCAGGTCCGCCAGGAAGCGGTAGCCCGAGCCGTCCACGCCGTGGAAGTTGACCAGGTTCTGCTGGGCGAAGGCGCCGATCAGGGCACGCACCTTGTTGGGGTTTTTCAAGGTGAACGCCGGGTGCTGCATCAGCGCCTGCACGCGTTTCAGGCCGCCTGGCAGAGTGCTGCCGGCCTGCACGCTGAACCACTGGTCCATGACCAGCGGGTTGTCCTTGAAGTGCTCGGCGAAGGTGTCCAGGGCCTTGGCTTTCTCGGCGTCGAAGTGCGAGTTGACCAGCACGGCCAGCGCGGTGAGGCGCTCGGTCATGTTGTCGCAGGCGTCGAACTGCTCCAGGGTGGCTTCCAGCACCTGCGGCTTGGCCGTCAGCATCAGGTACGACAGGGCGATGTTCTGCAGCGCGCGGCGGGCGAAGTGCTCGGCCTCCGGCACGTAGGCGGTCTCGCGCGAGATGGCGCGGTTGGCCTGGTAACGCTGCCACAGGGCGCCGTACAGGTGCTCAGCGATCTGCGCGCGGGCGAATTCGCGGGCGGCGTGGATGGCGTCCACTTCGGCGCGGTCGCTGAGTTCGGCCAGGTAGGCCTCGCTCGGCAGCGAGAGCATCTCGGCAACCATGGCCTGGTCCAGGCTGTGGTTCGCCAGCACGGTGCCCAGGGCGGTGATCAGCCGTGGGTCGAGCACCATGGGTTTATTTTCCATGTACTGCGCGGTCAGTTCCTGCAGGCACTGCACGGCCAGGCGCTGGCCGGCGTCCCAGCGGTTGAAGCCGTCGCTGTCGTGCTGCATCAGCACCATCAGCTGGTCGCGGTTGTAGTCGAAGCTCAGTTTTACCGGCGCGCTGAAGCCACGCAGCAGCGACGGCAGCGGCTTGGCGTCGATGTTGTGGAAGGTGAAGGTCTGGTCTTCCTCGGTCACCGACAGCACGCGGCTGGTGCCCACCGGCGCGCTTTCGCCGGCCAGTTGCAGCGGCAGGTCGTTGCCGTGGGCGTCGATCAGGCCCAGGGCCACGGGAATCACGAACGGCAGCTTCTCGGCCTTGTCCGGGGTGGCCGGGCAGGTCTGGTGGAAGTGCAGGCTGTAGGTCTTGGCGGCGGCGTCGTAGGTCTCGCTGACCTGCACGCGCGGGGTGCCCGCCTGGCTGTACCAGCGCTTGAACTGGGTGAGGTCGACGCCGTTGGCGTCTTCCATGGCCTTGATGAAGTCATCGCAGGTCACGGCCTGGCCGTCGTGGCGTTCGAAGTACAGGTCGCTGCCCTTGCGGAAGCCTTCGTTGCCCAGCAGGGTGTGGATCATGCCGACCACTTCGGCGCCCTTCTCGTACACGGTCAGGGTGTAGAAGTTGGAGATCTCGATGAAGCTGTCCGGGCGCACCGGGTGGGCCATGGGGCCCGCGTCTTCGGCGAACTGGTGGGTGCGCAGGTAAGCCACGTCCTGGATGCGCTTGACCGTGGCCGAGTTCATGTCCGAGGAGAAACCGGCGTCACGGTACACCGTGAAGCCTTCCTTCAGCGACAGCTGGAACCAGTCGCGGCAGGTGACACGGTTGCCCGACCAGTTGTGGAAGTATTCGTGGGCGACGATGGCCTCGACACGCTGGTGGGCGGCGTCGGTGGCGGTCTCGGCGCGCGCCAGCACGGCGCTGGAGTTGAAGATGTTGAGCCCCTTGTTCTCCATGGCGCCCATGTTGAAGTCGTTGACCGCGACGATCATGAAGATGTCCAGGTCGTACTCGCGGCCATACACCTCTTCGTCCCAGCGCATGGACTTCTTCAGGCTGGTCATGGCGTGCTGGCACTTGTCGATGTTTTCCGGCTCGACGTAGATGCGCAAGGTGACGTCGCGCTTGGAGGCGGTCTCGAACTTGTCTTCCACGCACCACAGGTCACCGGCCACCAGGGCGAACAGGTACGCCGGCTTCATGAACGGGTCTTCCCAGGTGGCCCAGTGGCGGCCGTCTTCACCGGGGCCGCTGGCAATCGGGTTGCCGTTGGACAGCAGCACCGGGTAACTGTGCTGCTCGGCGCTGACCGTGGTGGTGAACTTGCTCATCACGTCCGGGCGGTCGAGGTAGTAGGTGATCTTGCGGAAGCCCTCGGCCTCGCACTGGGTGCAGAACATGCTGCCGGACTTGTACAGGCCTTCCAGCGCCGTGTTGGTCTCGGGGTGGATGCGCACGCTGGTGTCGAGCGTGAAGCTGGCCGCCGTGGGGTGCAGGGTCAGGTGGCTGTCGTCGATCTGGTAATCGGCAGCACCCAGTTCCAGGTCGCCCAGGCTGACCGACAGCAGTTCAAGCTGCTGGCCGTCCAGCACCAGCGGCGGCAAACCAGGCCCGCGGGCCGGGTTGCGGCGCATGACCAGCTGCGCGTGGACCAGGGTATGGTCGTCGTGCAGCTCGAAGGTCAGGTGCGTTTCGTCGATCAGGTACTCAGGGGCCTGGTAGTCCTTGAGGTAAATCATTTTCGGCTGTTCGGTGCGCATGCTGACATCCTTCTACTGATGCACGGCGAGCTGGTACGCCGTGTATTTGCGAATATTGATCACGCCGGTGTCGAAGATCAGGTACTGGCCCTTGATGCCCAGCAGCGTACCCTCGGCGATCGGATTCTTGTCCAGGTTGAAACTGGCGATCTTGGCCGGGTAGGCCTGGACCGGATAGCGGATCTCCAGCACTTCGGTGTCATGCAAGGGTTGGATGGCTTGCAGGCCGAAGCGTTCCTGCAGCATCGACAGGCCGGCGCCGCAGGTGTCGAACAACATGTCGCGCACCTGGGGCAGGTCGACCGGCGCGGCGTCGCCCTTGAGCAGCGCGCGCCAGTTGGTGCGGTCGGCCACCTGGCTGCGGAACAGGTCTTCCACCAGCCCCGATTGCTGGCGGGTGGCCACGCGCACGATCGGCAGGGCCTGGCTGGCGCCCTGGTCGAGCCAGCGGGTGGGCAGTTGGGTGGCGCGGGTGATGCCGACCTTGATGCCCGACGAGTTGGCCAGGTACACCACGTGGTCGGTCATGCAGAACTGCTCGCCCCAGGACGGCTCGCGGCAGGTGCCGGCGTCGTAGTGGCAGCGCTCGGGGCTCATGATGCACACGTCGCACTGGGCCAGCTTGGTCATGCAGGGGTAGCAGTAGCCCTGGCTGAAGCTGGTCTTGGTCTTGCGACCGCAGTGGGTGCAGTGGATGGCGCCCAGGTATTCCAGGCGCAGGGGCTTGCCGATCAGGTCATTGACCGGGATCTCGACGTCGCCCAGGCGAAAGCTGTACTGGACCGCCGACTCGTCGAGCCGGGTGGCCATCTTGCTCAGGGTACCGCGACCAATCTCGTTCAATGGACAGCATCCGACTTGAACAGAATGTTCGCCACCGGCGCCGACTTCGAGGCGCATTCCTGCGGGCCCATGTAGCCGGTGCGCTGGTCTTCGGGCAGGTTTTGCATCTCCCAGGCGATCACCGCCTGCAGCGACAGCTCTTTCTGTTCGGTGGTGAGCTTGCGGCCGTCGGACCATTTGCCGATTTCCACGGCCAGTTTCAGGCTCTCGTAGATTTCGGGGGTGATGTTTTCGATCATGTGGGCGAAGGAAGTCATGGCGTCTCCAGAATTTATGCGCGTAGTTTACGGCGCGCGAAGGCGCCACCCAAGAGCCCTGTCAGGCAACCGACCAACAACCCGCCGACGTGGGCGGCGTTGGCGATCTGGCCGAACATGCCCACCAGCGGGGTCATGCAGATGACCAGCCACGCCAGCATCATCACCAGCACGCTGCGCGGCATGCGGTAGACGTTGTTGGGCGCCAGCCACTGGAACACGAACACGTGGCCCAGCAGCGCGTACAGCACGCCGGACAGGCCGCCGAACAAGGTCGGCCCGCTGTACCAGTACTGGGCCGTGTTGGACACCAGGCTGAACAGCAGGGTCAGGCCGATGAGGTTGATGCGGCCCTGCAGTATTTCGACGCGCTTGCCCAGCTCCCAATACCACAGGGCGTTCATGGCCAGGTGCAGCACGCCAAAATGCAGGAGCATGGGCGTGAACAGCCGCCACCACTGGCCGGCGTCGAGGCTGGCCCCCAGGGGCAGGAAGTAGAGGTTTTCGCTGTCGAAGCTGAAGTCCTGGAAGGTCAGCCAGTGCAGGGTGTCGAAGTTGTCGCCCAGGTAGGTCAGGCCGGCGACGATCAGGCACAGCAGCAACACCAGCGCCGTGGCCGGGCAGGCGCGGGCCTGGGCGGCCAGGCTGGGCCGCGATATTCGTGGCCGGGGCTGGTAGCTGCTCAGGTCGAGGTCGGCGTTGCCGTCGGGGTAGCGGGCGTACAGGTCGCGGATGTCGGCGGCCATCTGTTCGTTGACGGCCCACAGCACCTGTTCGCCGCGCTCCTCGCTGACCCGGTGCGGCACCTGCAGGCGCGCCAGCAGCTGTACGAAGCCGCTGAGGTCGGTGCCCAGGGGCACGCGCATCACGGTCACTGGCCTCATGGCTGCACCTGCGCGCGTTCCACGTCCACCCACACGAACTTGTGCGGGTCGATGAGCGTTTCCTGGTCCAGGCGGTAGGCCACCAGCTTGCCGTAGAGCACGGCGCTGTAGTCCAGGCAGGCCAGGTTGGGGCGGATGGCCGAGGGCCGGCCGCTGCGCCAGTAATGGCCGACGAACAGCAGCGGCTCGTCGATGCCGTAGCGCAGCAGGTTGTTTTTCTGGCTGCTGGACAGCGGCGTGCTGGCCACCTCTTCGGGCAGCGCGTCGGGCTGGAAGACGATGTCGCCGTAGGTCTGCGGGTCGTCTTCCCAGAACTTGGTGCGGAAGAAGGCGCGGGTCAGGCCGTCGCCGCCGGTCAGGGTCAGGCCGTCGGGCAGGCGCATGTCGGTGCCGCGCAGCAGGCGGTCGAAGACGTTGCAGGCAAAGCTGCCCGGCACCGCGGCGGCCTGTACGAAGTGCTCGTCGATGCAGCCGTCCGGGTACTGGCCGCGCAGCAGCTCGATCATGCTGTGGTCCCAGCAGGCGTGCACCAGGCGGAAGCGCCCGGCGTCGATGAACAGCGGCATGTCGTAGAACCACTGCACGAAGTCTTTCCAGTCGCCGGGGTGCTGTTCGAACTGCGCCAGGGTGTCGCCGATCAGCCGTGCATGGCGCGGCGTGTGCTCGCGCACGAACTGCTTGCCGCTGCCCGGCGGCGCCGGCGTGCACCAGCCCAGCGCGTTGAATTCATGGTTGCCCATGATGCAGTGCGCCTGGCCGGCGTCGACCATGTCGTGGACGATGTGCAGCGCCTCGCGAATGCGCGGGCCGCGGTCGATGATATCGCCCAGGAACAGCGCCTGGCGCTGGGCGTGCCGCCAGATACCGCCCTGTTTGCGGTAACCGAGGGTGTCGAGCAAGTGCTCAAGGGTATGAGCGCAACCGTGCACGTCACCGATCAGATCGTAGCTGCGTGCGGGATCGAGCATCAGTCTCCTGTGCCTCCCAGCCGGCTGCCCCAACCGAGTTTGGTGCGGCAGACTTCGTAGTAGTTGTGGTCCAGCGGGTGGATCAGGCGCAGTTTCTGCGACTTCTTGCTGACCGTGACGGTGTCACCCGGGGCGCAGGTGAAGTGGTTCTGGCCGTCGCAGGACACCTGCGGGTAGATGGTCATGTCCTTGGACACCACGATCTTGAGTTCACTGTTGCCGTCCACCACGATCGGCCGGCCCGACAGCGTGTGCGGGTACATGGGCACGATGACGATGGCGTCGAGCTTGGGGTGCATGATCGGCCCGCCCGCTGACAGCGCGTAGGCGGTGGACCCGGTGGGCGTGGCGACGATCAGGCCGTCGGCCTTCTGGCTGCACACGAACTGGCCGTCGATGTAGATCTCGAACTCGATCATGCGCGTGGACTTGCCGGGGTGCAGCACCACGTCATTGAGGGCGTCGCCCTGGCCGATGGCCTCGCCGTGGCGGCGCACTTCGGCCTGCAGCAGGAAGCGGTTTTCCACCAGGTAGTGGCCGTCCAGCACCTCGGCCACCTTCACTTCCAGCTCGTCGGGGCGAATGTCGGTGAGGAAGCCCAGGCTGCCGCGGTTGATGCCCAGCACCGGCACGTTGTGCTTGGCCAGCGCGCGGGCGGCGCCCAGCAGGCTGCCGTCGCCGCCGACGACAATCACCATGTCGCACACTTCGCCGAGCATCTTGCGCGTCGAGGTCTGCAGGTTGTGCCCCGGCAGGACCTCGGCAATGGTGTCCTCGAGGATGACGTGCAGGTGCCGGTCGAGCAGGAATTTTTTCAGGCGGCGAATGGTATCAAGCACCTGGGAACTGCCGAGGCGGCCGATGATACCGATATTGCGAAATTGCTCCATGGGGCTCCTGCGGGGTCTGGAACGGGCGCGGCCACGGTGCGGCGCCTTGGGAAACGTGGGGTCGATTATGGGCGAAAGCAACCGGCAGGACAAAAAGGTTTGGTGTATGAGGTGGCTAAAGCACCGTAGCCGCTGCCGAAGGCTGCGCTGGCCCTATACCCGCTGAAGATCTCCAGGGTTCATACCGGCCAGCGGTTATGGGCCGGCTCGGGATTTGCGTAACGGCCACCACCCGCCGTCCGCACGGCGGGCCGCAGCCTGGCGGCAGCGGCTGCGGGCCGACTCGGGATTTGCGTAACGGCCACCACCCGCCGTCCGCACGGCGGGCCGCAGCCTGGCGGCAGCAGCTACATTTGTTGCACCGTGCCATGGCCTGATGGACCGAGGTTTTAGCCTTTGGTGCAGGCCTTGAGATCGGCGTGGTGGTTGCCAACCGGCTATGCTCGCACGATGACTCTATTTCCCACGTTAGCCGCTCTACCCCGCCACTTGCGCCAGCCGCAGGTGCGTGACCTGGCGTGGGTGATCCTGGCGCCGCCGATGCTGGCCGAGACGCCGTGGCCCCAGCGCCACCCGCTGACCGGCAGCGACTGGGTGGCGCAGCCCTGGCGGCTGGAGGCGTGGCTGCGGGCGCTGGATGTGGATCACAGCCCGCTGGTGGCCTGGCTGGCCCGGGGCGCCGCCACTCGTCGCCTGGGGCTCTATTACGAGCGCTTGTGGCAGTTTGCCCTGAGCCAGGCGCCGGGCATCGAGCTGATTGCCTCGAACCTGCCGATACGCCGCGAGGGGCATACCCTGGGCGAGCTCGACATCCTGTTGCGCGACGGCGGCGGCGTGCACCACCTGGAGCTGGCGATCAAGTTGTACCTGGGGCCCCAGGCCAGTGACGGCGAGCACGCTGCCTTGTGGCTGGGCCCGGGCAGCCACGACCGCCTGGACCTTAAGCTGGCGCATCTGGCCCAGCACCAGCTGCCTATCTCCGCCCGTGACGAAAGCCGCCAGGCCCTGGCGGCGCTGGGCATCGTGCAGTTCAGCGCGCAATTGTGGCTGGGCGGCTACCTGCTGTACCCCTGGCCCGGCACCGCGCAACCGCCGCCCGGAGCCCACCCCCAGCACCTGCGCGGCCGGTGGCTGCACCAGCGCGACTGGCCGGCGTTCTACCTGCAAAGCCAGCCCGGGCGCTGGCAGCTGCTGCCACGCCAGGCCTGGCTGGCGCCGGCGCGCTACGCCGAGCAGGACACCTGGGACGCCGCGCAACTGCAGCAGTGGCTGCAGGCGTTGGACCCGCTGGCCCCGGCACAATTGCTGGTGCGCCTGGTCCAAGCCAGCGATGGCGCCTGGGAAGAGGCCGAACGGCTGTTTCTGGTCGCGGACCTGTGGCCCAATGCGCCACCTATAAAAAGATGCAACGACCGTGAGGAAATTCAATGACCTGGAAAAACACCGAGGCCCGCTATGGCAGCCTGTCGATCGCCCTGCACTGGCTGATGCTGGTACTGCTGGGCATCGTCTACGCCTGCATCGAGCTGCGCGGCAACTTCCCCAAGGGCAGCGACAGCCGCGCGCTGATCGTGCAGCTGCACTTCATGACCGGGCTGACCGTGTTCGTGCTGGTATGGATACGCCTGGCGGCGAAAATCGCTGGCGCCGCGCCGAAAATCATCCCCAAGCCGCCGGCCTGGCAGACCGGCCTTGCACACCTGATGCACACCCTGCTGTACGCGCTGATGGTGGCCATGCCGCTGCTGGGCTGGTTCATCCTCAGCGCCGCCGACAAGCCGGTGCCGTTCTGGGGACTGGAACTGCCCCACCTGATTGGCCCGAACGACGAGGCGGCGAAGCAGATCAAGCACTGGCACGAGCAGATCGGCACCTGGGGCTATTGGCTGATTGGCCTGCATGCGCTGGCGGGGCTGTATCACCATTACGTGGTGCGGGATAACACCCTGGTGCGGATGCTGCCGCACAAGCAGGGCTGATGATCGCGACGTCACGCCGCGTCCAAGATCACCGCGCCTCGGCAGGCACCGCGTAACGGCCGGACGCAGCCTGCGGCAGCTGCTACGCGGGGGATTCCGTAGCAGCGGCCGCCAGGCCGCGTCCAGGAGCACCGCGCAACGGCAGGCACAACGCGCAACGGCCGGACGCAGCCTGCGGCAGCTGCTACGCGGGAGATTCCGTAGCAGCGGCCGCAGGCCGCGTCCAAGAGCACCGCGCATCGGCAGGCACGCCGCGTAACGGCCGGACGCAGCCTGCGGCAGCTGCTACGCAGGAGATCCCGTAGCAGCGGCCGCAGGCCGCGTCCAAGAGCACCGCGCATCGGCAGGCACAACGCGCAACGCCCGGACGCAGCCTGCGGCAGCTGCTACGCGGGAGATTCCGTAGCAGCGGCCGCCAGGCCGCGTCCGGGAGCACCGCGCATCGGCAGGCACGCCGCGTAACGGCCGGACGCAGCCTGCGGCAGCTGCTACGCGGGAGATTCCGTAGCAGCGGCCGCCAGGCCGCGTCCAGGAGCACCGCGCGCCGGCAGGCACGCCGCGTAACGGCCGGACGCAGCCTGCGGCAGCTGCTACGCAGGAGATCCCGTAGCAGCGGCCGCAGGCCGCGTCCAGGAGCACCGCGCATCGGCAGGCACACCGCGTAACGGCCGGACGCAGCCGGCGGCAGCTGCCACGCAGGAGATCCCGTAGCAGCGGCCGCCAGGCCGCGTCCAAGAGCACCGCGCATCGGCAGGCTCGCCGCGCAACGGCCGGACGCAGCCTGCGGCAGCTGCTACGCGGGGTGTGGGGCGGCGCGTATTCCCTGCAGGCCGCCGGTGTGGATGAACACCAGGCGGGTGCCTGGCGCGAAGCGATGCAGGTTGTCGTGCAGCGCCAGCAGGGCCTTGCCGGTATACAGCGGTTCCAGCGGCACGCCGCTTTCCTGCTCGGCGGTGGCCATGAACGCCAGCAACGTTGCATCCACCTTGGCAAAGCCGCCGCGGCTGGCGTCGATCAGTTCGAAGCCACTGCCGTCGGCCAGCAACGCTGCCAGGTTTTCTTCCACCCCATGGCCACCCGGCACCGCCGTGGCGCCATAGGCGAACGGCCCGCCGGCCTGCACCAGGCCTGCCAAGGTGGTGCCGGTGCCCACGGCCAGCCACCAGGCATCGAAGCCATCCCAACCCAGCCCCAGCAACCCCGCCCGCACCTGCTTCAGCAGCACCTGGCAGCCACGCGCGCCCTCCTCGCCGCCACCGCCTTCAGGCACCGCCAGCAAATCGGGGTAACGCGCCTGCCACGGCAACCAGAACCCCGGCGCATGCCGTTCACGGTAGCCGGCATAGCCCAGCCAGTGCAGCTCCATGCCAAATGCCTGAAGGTCTTCAACGGTGGGCGTCTGCTGCCGGTGGCCACGCAACAGGCCCACGGTCTTGAAGCCCAGGCGCTTGCCCGCCCCCGCCAGGGCGTGCAGGTGATTGGAATGGGCGCCACCCAGGCTCATCACCCCGCCCAGGCCTTCGCGGCGCATGCGTTGCAGGTGCTCGCTGAGCTTGAACCACTTGTTGCCGCTGACGAGCGGGTCGATCTGGTCCAGGCGCAGGATGGCCACCTCAACGTTGGCAGCGTGGAGCCAATCAAGCCTCAGCCGATCGAGCGGGGCCATGCGAAACCGAGGGAAAACTGAGGTCATCAATGCCTTCGCGAGGGGAAAATCAACAGGCCGGTAGTCTACCCAATTGACCACAGCAACAGTGGACAAAGCCGCCTTCGCCACTACTACAAGCCAATCGCCAGTATGCGCAAGAAGTTGCGCACTGTTCTCGCCAAAATCGCTTCAAAAACTGCCGCAGGCCTTTATTTACAAGGCCTGCAGCCGAGTGCGCAAGAAGTTGCGCAGCACTGCGCAACTTCTTGCGCACTTGGCGAACAAATTCAGGAAAATATGGAAATACCATCTTACAAATAAGTATAGCTTATTGATTTTGCTTATAAAAAATTAGTTGGCATGACTATTGATTACCTTCAGCTACCCGGATGCGCTACCGCCTCCAGGATTCGACACTTAAACCCCGCAAGGAGAGCTTTCATGCCAACACCCGCCTACCTGACCCTCCAAGGCACCAAGCAAGGTCTGATCACTGCCGGCACCTTCACCGAAGACTCGGTCGGCAACA
>NZ_JBWGIG010000044.1:0-53082 GCF_056312595.1 Pseudomonas sp. GYB4201
TTTAAGGCGCGGTATGAAGGGCTATGTGGCAAAGGCAAGAGCGCGAAAGTCGCTCTTGTGGCGTGCATGCGAGTGCTGCTGATCCGGCTCAACGCCATGCTGCGCGACGGCACAGCATGGCGGGCATGAATAACTGGGCAAGACAGTTGCTGCTACGGGCGCGCGCACCCCTTTGCATCGCGGCCAAGGCCGGCTCCAACCACACGCGGCGTTGGGTTACAGGCACAGCGTCAGAGGGCTGCGGCAACTTTCTCGGCCACCGGTGCCGGCACCCAGCTGCGCCACAATTGCGGGTGATCCTTCAGGAACGCCGTGGCCACCTGGCGTGGCGGCAAATGGCCCTCGCTCATGGTCGCCAGCGCCTTGTTGAGGTCGTCGATGGGCAGCTGCACCTGCTGGAAGAACGCCACCAGCTGCGGGTACTGCTGGGCGAACGCCGACGACACCCCTACCGACAAAATCGAGGGCGGTGACCGCGTTGGCTTTGGCGCCGGGTTGTCGGCCTGGGTCAGGGTCTTCCAGGCCTCGGGGTCGAACGGCGGTTCCTGCAGCTGCACCAGCTTGTAGCGGCCCAGCAGCGGCGTCGGCGACCAGTAGTAGAACAGCACCGGCTGGCCGCGCTTGATCTGCGAGGTGATCTCGGCGTCCAGCGCCGCGCCACTGCCGGAGCGGAAATTGCTGTAAGTGTCGGTCAGGCCATAAGCCTTGAGCTTCTGGCCGTTGACCACTTCGGAGGTCCAGCCGATGGGGCTGTTGAGGAAACGCCCCTTGTCGGGGTTTTCCGGGTCGCGGAACACCGCCTTGTAGCGTGGCAGGTCGCTGACGCTGCGCAGGTCCGGCGCCAGCGGCTTGAGGCCGCGCGCGGGGTCGCCCTTGATCACGTATTCAGGCACCCACCAGCCTTCGGTGGCGCCGGCCACCAGGTTGCCCAGGCCCTTGACCTGGCCCGCTGCCTCGGCCTTGACCCACACGGGGCTGCGCCCCGCCCACTCCTCGGCGATCACCTGGATGTCGTTTTTCGCCAGCGCGGTTTCCAGGGTGATGGTAGTGCCCGGCAGGGTGTCGGTGGGAATGTCGTAGCCTTTTTCCACCACGATGCGCAGCAGTTCGGTGATCAGGCTACCGCTTTCCCAGTTCAGGTCGGCGAAGTGCACAGGCGCCGGGGCCGCGCGCAGGGGCGCCACCACCAGTGCCAGGCACCAGAATACAACGGGAACGATCAGTTTCATTGGGCACGGCCTCTACAGTCAGGACTCACTGACTATAGACCAGTGCCAACGGCTTATTCGCTGGGCTTGAAGGTCAACTCGCCCTTGCGCCACTTGGCGGCCTTGGACGAGGCGGCCTTGAGGGTCTTGGCCAGGCCTACCTGCAACTGCTCCTTGGCAGCGAAGACCATGACCACGGTCTGGCTTTCCTTGAACACGATGCCTTCGCCGTCCGCGGTGCTGACAAACGCATATTCACCCAGGCCATACACCGCCAACTTGATCTCGCGAAACTTGATTTCAAACTTGCCGCCTTCGCGGCTGGGCAATACTGCGGCGCGGAAGTGGTCGCCGACCTTGAGTTCCAGGCGCTGCTTGTCATCGACCACCAATGCACTTTCAGTGTCGATCTCGGCCATGTAGATACCTTCGGCCGTTTGCTCGGTGACATACACGAAACGCGATTGAAAGAGTTTCACCAGTTTGGCGCGAAGATCGCCCAGCACGAACAAGGCGTGCATTTCCAGATTACTTACTGCCAATTAAAAAATCCTCGAAATGAAAAACCGCCCGTGAACACGTGGGCAGCTGAACTGAACCTGTCCACACCCGATAACCAAGGTGCGGAACAACATGAAAACAAGTCCATGGGCAGGCGCGCGGCGCAAGCCTACAAGAAAGCCCCCCGGCTGGGACGCTCACGGATAGAGACTGCCCTTGAAGGAAAAGGCACAGGAACGCGTCGGCCATTGCCCAACTGCTGGAATCAGCAATACGCCGCAGGTTAAAGCGCCATTTCCTACATCGTGACGAAGTAAAAAGTGCGATAGCTATGCAACTCGCTCGACCATGAGGGTCAACGCGACAGCAGACAGTCCCCACAGGAAGGAACGAATATGCACGAATCAATGGAAAGCCGTCGAGGGAATATCGACACGGCTGACGCGGCTATCGACTTCGGCGCTGCATTGTACCGGCTGGAGGTCCCGCAGGGCTACCGTAACACGCTGCGTTGTCACGTGATTCCCGCCGGTCGCGACTTTTTTCATATACGCGAACTGGACTCGGGCCGCACCCTGGGGTTTCGCTGCGGGCACCTGGCCGCCTGCGCGCTGGCACGGCAACTGGAAAACACCACGGGCCTCAAGGAGTTTGTAATGACGCCGATACAATGAGCGAACCCCAAGGAGGTGGTCGCCCATGATGGATATCAATCCCGTCGCCGCGCTGTTCGGCCTTGCCCCCGATGACCCGGCCAAAGTGCGCGCCGAAGCCGAGGCGGCCGCCGACAAGGCTGCGGCCGCCAAGCGCCAGGCGCAACAGGCGGCCGCCAACCGGCGCGCGCGCAAACACAACCAGCAGATCGCCGACCTGAAGAGCCAGGCGCGTCATGAGCAGCATGAGTTCATGGCGGTGCAGAACGCCGAGTACCACAGCGTGGCCGAGCGCAACCTGGCGCTGATTCGCGCCAAGGCCAGCATGATGGCCGCCCGCATCGCCAGCAACCTGGCAACCTCGGTGCCCGCCCGGCCGCAGCAGAATGCGCCCATGCAGAACATCGATTCGCGCAGCATCGATACCGACGCGTAGCGTGCAGCGGGGTGAACTCCTGGCTCGCCGACCTTTCAGAGGATAGGTACGGCACCACACAGCCAAGGAGATGACATGGAAACCGAACACACCAACCTGGGTACGCTATTCGAGCAACTGGGCCTGGACGGCGACCCCGCCAGCATCGACCGCTTCATCGCCGCCCACCCTCTGGCGGCGGACGTGAAGCTCATCGATGCCCCCTTCTGGAACGAACGCCAGGCCAGCTTCCTGAAAGAGGAACTACGCGCCGATGGCGGCGACTGGGCCATTCCCATCGACGAACTGAACGTGCGCCTGCATCAGCAGGCCTGACGCGCCGGCATCAGGCTGGGGTCCACCGCCAGCTGCGCCAGCCAGGCCTCGCGGCACTCCACGGCTTCGGCGCGGCTGGCAAAGGCGGTGCCGCGGCGCTCGCCGTTGACCAGCACTACCCAGCACACGCGCTTGCCGATGGCCTGGAGGTTGGCCGGTACACCACTGCCGATCATCACGGCCACATCAACTTGGGTTTGCATGATTTCCCTCCCGAGATTTCATTAGCAACCTAACAATATGGCCATCTTAATGCCTCCATTGCTCAAGAAACAGCCAAACCTGGTACAGCTTCGTTACAGCAACGGTAACAAACGGCCGTTATCCTCGAGCCTTTTGCGGTGTATATCCCAGCCGCAGCCCGCCCCAATGCCGCCCCTTTACGGTTATCGGCACGGACAAGTCGTGCATGAGCTCACCGGTGTCACGGGTGTAGGTTTGCAGCAGTAGCGGCTGCTGATGGCTGCCGCAGCGCGCCCCGGTGCGGTCGTCGAAACGGCGCTTGGTGCGGTTGTGCAACGCATCGTGGGCGACGTCGCCGGTCAACGGCTGGCTGAACGCCCGGTTATGCGTGGGCACGTAGCCCTGGGGCGTACAGGCGATGGCGAACACCAGCCCTTCATGACGCGCCAGCAACGGCTCCTGGATCGCCGGCAGCACCTGGTCGGCGTAGCGGTCGAAACGGGTGTGGAATTTCGTCGGGTGCGTGTTGGCGATGGGCTGGTACTGACGGTCGAACAGCTCGTCGAGGCTGATGCGCCCCTGCTCCACGTCCTGCTCGAAACGCTCGCCAATCTGCCGCGCGCCTTCGCGGGCCAGGTCATAGATGCGCTGGTGGTAGTCATCCATGCCCACCTCGGCCAGGCGCTCGCTGATGCGCTCGGCCTGGGCTTCCATCTGCACGGCGGCGTCGGCCAGGCTGCGGGTCTGGCCGTCGCTCACCGCCAGGTCGCCGCGCACCTGCTCTACCGCCTGGAACAGGCTGGCCAACTGCACGCGGTTGGTCTCGGCGCCGCGGGCAATCTCGCCGACCTGGGTCTCCACCCCGGCGGCCAGCGCCGCGATGGTTTCCAGTTGCTCGCCCGTGCGCTCGACCTGCACCACGCCGGCGCCCAGGTCGCTGGCAAGCTCCCGGATCTGCTCCACCACCTGGGCGGTGCGCAGCTGGATGTCGGCGACCATCTGCCCCACTTCTTCGGTGGCGGTGGCCGTGCGCCCGGCCAGGCCGCGCACCTCATCGGCGACCACGGCGAAGCCACGGCCGTACTCGCCGGCGCGGGCCGCCTCGATGGCGGCGTTGAGGGCCAGCAGGTTGGTCTGGCTGGCGATGGACTGGATCACAGCAGTCACCCGCTGAATGTCTTCGCTGCGCTGGCTCAGGGCCTCGATCAGCTCGCGGCTGGCAGTCGCCCGTGCGCTGAGCTGGTGCATGCGGCTGATGGATTCGGCCAGCACCTCGCGGCCGGCCACGCTGTGGCGGTGGGCTTCGCTGGCGGCGCCCAGGGCTTGCTGGCTGAGTTGCGACGTAATCTGTTCGGTGCCGATCATCACCTCGGCGCTGCTGACGATCTGCGCTGCGGCGCCCAGCTGGGACTGCACGCGCGCGGCCAGCTGGCGCACGGCAAAGGCCACGCCGGCGGCGGACAGGGCGTTGTGGCTGGTGCTATGGGACAGGTCGCGGGTCAGCGCGGCCAGCGGGTCGGGCCCGGCGGCTAGCGGTGCGCTGGCGGGCCTGCGCAGGCGCGACAGCCAGGCGAAAACGCCCCCTGGGGCCGAAGGCCGGGCAGCGTCGAGCAGAGATCCGTCTCTCGTCATGGCAAGTACTCCATAGCTATTGTCGTTGTTTTGACGTCATTAAACGTCAAGTGATGGCAATTAGCTATGACCACTTGGGAGCAACGGGTGGGCGTGTTATGCCCTTTTGACGCGGCCTGCGGCCGCTGCTACGGGGCCCCGTGTACCTCGACGATCGCGTCGCCTGCATCGCGGCCAAGGCCGGCTCCTACCACGGACGGCGTAGGAGCCGACTTCAGTCGCGATGCAGACGGCGCCGTTTCAAGACAGTTGCTGCTACAGGGCCCCGTGTACCTCGTCGAACGCGTCGCCTGCATCGCGGCCAAGGCCGGCTCCTACCACGCACGGCGTAGGAGCTGACTTCAGTCGCGATGCAGACGGCGCCGTTTCAAGACAGTTGCTGCTACAGGGCCCCGTGTACCTCGTCGATCGCGTCGCCTGCATCGCGGCCAAGGCCGGCTCCTACCACGCACGGCGTAGGAGCCGACTTTAGTCGCGATGCAGACGACGCCGTTTCAAGACAGTTGCTGCTACAGGGCCCCGTGTACCTCGTCGAACGCGTCGCCTGCATCGCAGCCAAGGCCGGCTCCTACCACGCACGGCGTAGGAGCCGACTTTAGTCGCGATGCAGACGACGCCGTTTCAAGACAGTTGCTGCTACAGGGCCCCCGTAGCAGCGGCCGCAGGCCGCGTCCGAGGCATCAAGCCTGGCGCTGGTGCTTGTCGATCTGCTCGTGACGTTCCTGCGCTTCAATGCAGTACTTGGTGGTCGGGCTGATCAGCAGGCGTTTCAGGCCGATTGGCTCGCCGCTGTCGTCGCACCAGCCGAAGCTTTCGTCGGCGATACGGCCCAGGGCCTGCTCCAGTTGCGGCAGCGAACGCTGGTCGCGGTCGATGACGTTCACCAGCCAGTGGCGCTCTTCTTCCACGGAAGCGGCGTCGGCCGGGTCAGCCGGGGTGTCCAGGCTTTCGATGGCGATGCGGCTCTGCTCGATGCGCTCGTGGGTTTCCACCTTCAGCGCCTGCAGCAGCTCGGTGAAGAATGCCAGTTGCTCAGCATTCATGTAGTCATCGGCCGGCATGGCCAGCAACTTTTCCTTTGTCATTGATTTCTCTATAAAAAATACGTGCATTAAGGCGAATCAAAAGGTGTGACCGGGCCTTGCCCGACCTCACGGAATTCTTCAAGCGCCAGCTGGCACTCAATTTATGAGGGGCGGCAGTCTAAGGCCGGTTTTCGCGCGCAGCAACTGAATTGACGGTAGATTTGACCAATAACCGCTATATAAACGCAATCGGGTGGATGGCGGAGGCCAAAAATACACCCCACGGGCGAATTGTGCTTGGGAAATTTGCCGGAATTGACGGCGATCAGGCCGGTAACACGTGGCCAAATGTAAAAAAGCCCGCGAGGCACCGGGAGCGGTGCGACGCGGGCGAAAAGCCGCAGCGAAGTCAGCGTTTGAGTATGCGCTTGTTGCGATACTGGTCGATGACCACCGCCACCACGATGATCACGCCCTTGATGATGTCCTGCACGTAGGCATCCACCCCCACGAAGGTGAAGCCCGACGCCATCACCCCGAGGATCAGCGCGCCGATTACCGTGCCGCTGATGCGCCCTACCCCGCCCACCAGGCTGGTGCCGCCGATCACGGCCGCGGCAATGGCGTCCAGCTCGTAGGACATGCCCATGCCGGCCTGGCCGGTGGCCGCCCGCGCCGAGGCCACCACGCCTGCCAGCCCGGCCAGCAGGCCGGCGATGCTGTAGACGATGATCAGGTGGCGCTTGACGTTGATGCCGCTGGTGCGCGCCGCCTGCATGTTGCCGCCGATGGCGTAGGTGTACTTGCCGTAGCGGGTGTAGCGCAGGGCGATGTGGAAGATCACCGCCACCACCAGGAAGATGATCACCGGCATGGCCCCGCGGCCGATGGCCGTGTAGCTGTCCGAGAGCATGCTGATGGGCTGGCCTTCGGTGTACAGGCGCGCCAGGCCGCGGGCCGAGACCATCATGCCGAGGGTGGCGATGAACGGCGGGATGCCGGTCATGGCGATGATGCTGCCGTTGATGGCCCCCGCCAGCAGTCCCACCGCCAGGCCGGCGATCACCGGCGCCCACACGGGCAGGTCGGTGAGGTGCGGGAACACTGCCCGGGCGTAGTCGGAACTCTGCGCCAGGCTGGCGGCGACCATGGCCGACAGCGCCAGCACCGAGCCCGACGACAGGTCGATGCCGGTGGTGATGATCACCTGGGTCACGCCGATGGCGATCAAACCGATGATGGACACCTGCAGAATCATCAGCACCAGGCGCTGGGAGTTCATCAGGAAGCTCTGGTCGCGCACGATCCAGCCGAACACCTCGAACACCAGGCCAATGCCGATCAGCACCAGCAGGATGCTCAGCTCGGTGGGCATGCGGCGCCGCGAGCGGCTGGGCGGTGCGGCGACAGGTTTGTTTTCAGTCAGGGTAGTCATGGGCAGGGTTCCTATTGGGCGTGCGCAGGCGCGGCAGGGTTAGTTGCCGCTGCGGTCACGCCGGAGGCCAGGTGCATGATGCGCTCCTGGGTCGCGTCGGCGCGGTCGAGGATGCCGGTCATGTGGCCTTCGTGCATCACCAGCACACGGTCGCTCATGCCCAGCACTTCCGGTAGTTCCGAAGAGATCATGATCACCGCCAGGCCTTCGTCGGCCAGCTGCGCGATCAGACGGTAGATTTCAGCCTTGGCGCCGACGTCGACGCCACGGGTGGGCTCGTCGAGGATCAGCACCCGCGGGTTGGTCATCAGCCAGCGCGCCAGCAGGGCCTTCTGCTGGTTGCCACCCGAAAGGCTGTCGATGCACTGGTCCAGCGACGGCGTCTTGACCCGCAAACGCTTGCACATGTCCTCGCACAGCAACCGCAGGGTCTTCTCGTGGACGAAACCGTGGCCCACATGGTGTGGCAGCACCGCCACCTGCATGTTCTCCAGCACCGACAGGCACGGGAACAGCCCGGTCAGCTTGCGGTCCTCGGTCAGCAGCGCCAGGCCCAGGTGAATGGCCTGGCCCGGGTCGCTCATGCGCACCGCCTTGCCGTCGACGAAAATCTCACCCTGGGTGGCGGGGGTGATGCCGAACAGGGTCTCGGCGATGTTGGTGCGCCCTGCGCCCATCAGCCCGGCGATGCCCAGCACCTCGCCGGCGTGCAGCTCGAAGGACACGCCCTCGAACACCCCGGCCAGGCCCAGGTTCCGGGCGGCCAGGCGCACCGGCCCCAGCGGCTGGTTGCGCTGGGGGAACAGCTGGGTCAGCTCGCGGCCGACCATCAACGTGATCAACTGATCGCCATCGAGGCTGTGCGCCGGGTACTGGCCGATGAAGCAGCCGTCGCGGAACACCGCCACCTGGTCGGCGATGGCGAACACCTCGTCCATTTTATGGGTGATGTAGACGATGGCCTTACCCTGGGCCTTGAGGTCCTGGATGATGGAGAACAGGTGCGCCACTTCCTTTTCGGTAATGGCCGAGGTGGGCTCGTCCATGATCAGGATGTCGGAGTCGTAGCTCACCGCCTTGGCAATCTCGACCATCTGCCGGGCGGCGATGCTCAGCTCGCCTACCAGGTCGTCGGGCGACAGCGAGATGCGCAGGCGCTCCAGCAGTTGCGCAGTGGCGCGGTGCATGGCGCCGTGGTCCACCAGGTGCCAGGGGGTCAGCGGTTCGCGGCCGATCCAGATGTTCTCGGCGATGCTCATGTGCGGCATCAGGTTGAGTTCCTGGTGGATCATGGCGATGCCGGCCAGCTGCGCCGCCAGCGGGTTGTCCATCACCAGCGGCTCGCCGCGCAGGCGCAGCTCGCCGCTGTCGGGCTGGTGGATACCGGCGATGATCTTCATCAGCGTCGACTTGCCGGCGCCGTTCTCGCCCATCAGCGCCAGCACCTCACCGCGGTGCACGCTCAGGCGGACGTTGTCCAGGGCGGTGACGCCGGGGAAGCGCTTGGTCACGCCGGTCACTTCCAGCAGGCATTCGTGTTCGATTGGATCGTTGGCAAAGGCAAGCATCGAGGTGCACTCCACAGGCTGGGCGGGCGATCAGTGTTTGAACTGGTCGGCGTTGTCCGCGGTAATCAGCTGGTACGGAACCATGAGCCGGGGCGCCACGGTTTCCTTGTGGGCCATTTTCACCGCGGCTTCCACCGAGGCGTCGGCCTGCCCTTTCGCGTCCTGGTACACGGACACGGCCAAGTCACCCTTCTTCACCGCGTTGAGGCCGTCGGGCGTACCGTCGACCCCGCCGATCAGCACCTTGCCTTTCTCCACGCCCGCCTGCTTGAGCGCCATGGCGGCGCCGATGGCCATCTCGTCGTTGTTGGAGAGCACGGCGTTGAATTCGCGGCCCTGGGTGATCCAGTCATTGACCAGGTCCATGCCTTTCTGGCGCAGCCAGATGCCGGTCTGTTCCTGGTCGATCTTGATGCCGGGGTATTTGGCCAGCACTTCCTTCACGCCCTTGGTGCGGTTCTGGGTGGAGTTGTTGGCCAGGTCGCCCAGCAGGATCACCACGTTGCCCTTGCCGCCCATCTTGTCGGCCAGGTACTGGGCCTGCATTTCGCCGGCCTTGATGTCATCGGAGGCCACCACAACCACGCCCTTGGGCTGGTTGGGGTCGTCGGGGCTGCGGTTGACGTACACCAGCGGGATGCCGGCCTGGGTGGCTTCGTCGGTGATGCGCTTGGTGGCGGCGGTGTCCACCGGGTTGACGATGATGGCGTCGACCTTCTGGCTGATGAAGCTTTCCACCTGGCTGAGCTGCTTGACCACGTCGCCGCGGGCGTCTTCGAACTGCAGCGAGACGCCGTCGGGCATGGCCTTGGCCTTGGCGCCCATGGCTTCACGCAGGTAGGTCAGCCAGGTGTCATCGAACTGCGACATGGCCACGCCGACCTTGATGTCGGCCAGGGCCACGCCACTGGCCATGGTCAGGGCAATTGCCAGGCAGAGACGGCGAACGGGGGACGTGCGGGTGGAGCGCAGCCGGGAGGCTTGCGGGGTGAAGGTTTTCATCGACGGCACCTTTTTATTGTTGTGCTTGGTTTTTTTCATCCGCCGCGCCGGTTGGGCGGCGGATGTGAAAGTCGGAACCTGCAATTGACTCTAGTAGAAAATAAATTCCATATCAAATGAATTTAGAATTTTATTGCATCTTATAATTTCACTACCTCACCCAGGGTTGCGCTGCGCCGCGCGGCGTCCAGCACTACCAGCGCCTGCACCGCGTCGCGGGCGTCCACCGGCAGCTCCGCGCCCTGGTCCACGGCCGCCTGCAACTGCTGGTAGAACTGCAGCCAGTTGCCGCGTTCCGAGGGCACCTTCTCGCGTTCCGCGCCCTGCTCGAACCAGCCCCAGCGCCGGTGCTCTTCCACGCCCCAGTTGTCCCCGGCACTGGCCGGGGTGAGCCCGGCCTCGGCCTGCTCGCTTTGCACGTCCAGGCCCTCGACACTGTAGCTGCCATGCTCGCCGCACACCCGGAAGCGTGGGCGTGGCGCGCTTTGCAGGCCGTTGCCGTGCAGGTGGCTGATGGTGCCGCTGGCGTGGGTAAGGGACACGAAGAAACCGTGGTCGACGGTCTGCCCGGGCGCCAGCGCCAGCTCGGCGTACACTTGGGTCACCGGGCCGAACAGCTGCAGCGCCTGGTCCACCAGGTGGCTGCCCAGGTCACGCAGCCAGCCGCCGCCACTGTCGTTGCCCAGGTTCTGCGGCTCGTAGCGTTCCACCGCCGACTCGAAGCGCTGCACCCGCCCCAGCACGCCGCTGTCCAGCAGCTTGCGCACGGTGAGGAAGTCCGAATCCCAGCGGCGGTTCTGGTAGACGCTGATGGGCACGCCCTGGCGCTCGGCCGACTCCACCAGCACCTGCGCCTGCTGGGCATCGGCGGCGAAGGGCTTGTCGCTGACCACCGCCACGCCATGCTCGATGGCCTCCAGCACCAGCGCCGGGCGGCCCTTGAGCGAGGTGGAGATCACCACCGCGTCAACGCCTGCCTCCACCAGCTGCGCCAGGCTGTCAAAGGCCGGCACGCCGGGGAAATCCGCCGCCAGCTGCGCGCGGCGCTCGGCCGAGCGCGTCACCACGCCCACCCACCGGGCGCCGCCCAGGCTGGCCAACAGCGGTGCATGGAACACGCGGCCGCCGCGGCCGTAACCTACTAATCCGATACGCATGATTCGCTTCTCCTGTGCCACGACTCAGTACTGGCGCGCCTTGGCCAGCTGTTCGTCGAGCGCGCGCCTGGCCTCGGCCGTGCGTGCGCTGGTGGATACTTCGGCCACGCCCACCCGCCACCAGGACAGGTAACCGTGGATCATGGTCTTGGGCAGTACCTTGATATCGATCAGCGTCGACACCGTCTGCTGGCGGGCGTCACGCAGCGCCGCGTGCAACTGCTCCAGGGTGCTGACCTTGTAGGTCTTGCAGCCGTAGGCCGCTGCGCTCATGGCGAAGTCCACCGGCACGAAGCCGCCGTCCAGGTTGCCGGTCTCGGCGTTGCGGTAGCGGAACTCGGTGGCGAAACTGTCCATGCCATGGCCCATCTGCAGGTTGTTGATGCAGCCGAAGGTCATGTTGTCGAGCAGCAGCACGTTGATCTTGCGGCGCTCCTGGATCGAAGTGGCCAGCTCCGAGTGCAGCATCAGGTACGAGCCATCGCCCACCAGTGCGTACACCTCGCGCGCCGGCTCGGCAAGCTTCACCCCCAGCGCCGCGTTGACCTCGTAGCCCATGCACGAGTAGCCGTATTCCAGGTGGTAGCTGTTGACGCTGCGGCTTTGCCACACGCGCTGCAGGTCGCCGGGCAGGCTGCCGGCGGCCGCGACGATCACCGCATCGGCGTCCAGCTCGCGGTTGATCACCCCCAGCACCTGGCTCTGGGTCAGCGCCGAGCCGGTCAGCTCGATGAATTCGCGCAGCACCGCCGGGTCCAGGTGGTCGGTGATTTCGGGGCTGAAGTCCTCGCTACTGTAGTGCGCCGCATACACTCGCTCGACCTCGGCGTGGTACTGGCCGCGCGCCTCCATTACCTGGTTGCCCCAGCCGGCCCGGTAGCCTTGCCGCGCCAGCGCTTCGGCCAGTTGCTGCAGGCCCAGCTTGGCGTCGGCCAGCAGCTGTATGGCGTCGAGCTTGAGCACGTCGCCGCCGTTGATGTTGAGGTTGATGAACTGCACCTCGGGGTGCTGGTACAGCCACTTCGACGAGGTAGTGAAGTCGGTGTAGCGGGTGCCGATGCCGATGATCAGGTCGGCCTCCCTGGCCAGCAGGTTGGCCGCCAGGCAGCCGGTCTCGCCAATGCCGCCCACGTTCAGCGGGTGGCTGGAGACGATGGCGCTCTTGCCCGCCTGGGTCTCGGCGAAGGGAATGTCGAAACGTTCGGCGAAGGCCTGCAGGGTGTCGGCGGCGCCAGAGTACTTCACCCCGCCACCGCAGATGATCAACGGCTTGCGCTTGCCGGCCAGCAGCGCCACCGCATCGGCCAGCGAGGCCTCGCCCGGCTGGCGCCGCTCCACGCGGTGCACGCGCCGGGCCAGGAAGCTGTCGGGGTAGTCGTGGGCTTCGGCCTGCACGTCCTGGGGCAGCGCCAGGGTGACCGCGCCGGTCTCGGCAGGGTCGGTGAGCACGCGCATGGCCTGCAGGGCGGCGCTGATCAGCTGTTCGGGGCGGTTGATGCGGTCCCAGTATTTGCTCACGGCCTTGAACGCATCGTTGGTGCTGATGCTGAGGTCGTGGAACTGCTCGATCTGCTGCAGCACCGGGTCGGGCTGGCGGCTGGCGTAGACGTCGCCGGGCAACAGCAGCAAGGGAATGCGGTTGGCCGTGGCGGTGGCCGCGGCGGTGAGCATGTTCGCCGCGCCAGGCCCTACCGACGAGCTGCAGGCGTAGATCCTGCGGCGCAGGTGCTGCTTGGCGAAGCCGATGGCGGCGTGGGCCATGCCCTGCTCGTTGCGGCCCTGGTGCACCACCAGCTGGCCGCGGTCCTGCTCCAGGGCCTGGCCCAGGCCCAGCACGTTGCCGTGGCCGAAAATGGTGAACACGCCTTCGACGAATTTGCTCTGCACCCCGTCGACTTCAATGTACTGGTTGTCCAGAAAGCGCACCAGGGCCTGGGCCATGGTCAATCGTGTCGTGCTCATGCTTGCACCTTATTATTGTTCAAGAGAAGTGCCCTGGTAGGAGCCGAGCTTGCTCGCGATGAGCCTCCCCGCTCGTTACGCGTAACGGCCATCGCGAGCAAGCTCGGCTCCTACGGGGCGACGTGCGAGGGCGCCAGGGTATCCATCTGGCGATTGAGGTACGCCATGCTCTGCCCCAGCGCCGTGCGGATGTCGGCCAGGTCGTGGACGCTGTCGGCGAACGGCTCCCACGACACGTAGCCGTCGTAGCCGCTGCTGAGCAGGCTGTCGAGCTGCTCGGCGTTGCCAAGGATGTCGCCGTCGCCGATCAGCACCCGGTGGCCGTCGAGAATGCTGGCCAGCGGCGCCTGGCGGTCTTCCACGCCGCTGATGTGCACCAGGCCCGTCAGCGCCGGGAAGAATTCCTGCTCGCCGGCCAGGTGGTGGTGGAAGGTGTCATGCACCAGGCGGAACACGTCCAGGCCGCCGATGGCCTTGATCGCCTCCACCGCAGTGCGCTTGCGGCGCAGGGCCGATTGTTCGAAGCCCAGCGGTTCGACAAAGCCCAGCAGGCCATGCTCGCGCAGGATCGGCGCCAGCTCGGTGAGCGCCGTGCGCAGGCCGGCGGCGCGTTCGGCGCTGCTGCGGCTGTCGGCCTCGTTGAACGGGCACAGCACCAGGCCACGGGCACCGCAGCCACGGGCATAGGCCGCCAGCTTCAGGGCCTGGGCGCGGCGCTGGTCGTTCCAGACATCGAAGGGGTACAGGGCGTTGATCGACAGCACGCTGATGCCCTCGGCCGCGCACAGCTGGCGCACGGTCTCGGCGGGCGTGCCGTCTTCGATCTCGACACCCTTGAGGTCGTTGCGGATCTCGATGGCATCGGCCTTCAGCGCCACCGCCAGCTGGATGAACTCCACCAGGGGCAGGCGCGGGGCAACCATGCGGTTGAGGGCGAAACGCAGGGGCTGGCGCATTCTTGTTGTTCTCCTGAGTTGGCAAACCGTGTGTGGGTCAAGCGGGCGCAGTCAGAGGTCCAGCAGCCATTCGTGCTGCGGGTCATTGTTGAATTGCCATACCCGGCGCGGGCCGGCCATGACGTTCAGGTAGTAGCTCTCGTAGCCATACGGCACGCTGACCGGGTGGTAGCCCTCGGGCACCACCACCAGATCGTTGTTCTCCACGGCCATGGCCTGGTCGATGCTGCGGTCGTCGGTGTACACGCGCTGGAACACGAAGCCCTGGGGCGGGTTGACCTGGTGATAGTAGGTCTCTTCCAGGAAGCTCTCGGCGGGCAGTGCGTCGCGGTCGTGCTTGTGCGGCGGGTAGCTGGAGCTGTGCCCCGACGGCGTGCGCACCTCCACCACCAGCAGCGAATGGGCCACCTCGGTATCCGGCAGGATGTCGCAGACGTAGCGGGTGTTGGCGCCCTTGCCGCGGGTGCTGCGCTTCATGCTCTGGGCGCTGATGACCCGCGCCTGCAACTCGCCGGCCGGCGCACCGGGGGCGGCGCACACCGCCACCTGCACATCGCTCAGCGCCTGCAGGCGCGCCTGGCTGCCGCTGGGCAGGTACACCGCCCACGGCGATTTGTCCTCGAACACCGACTGCCGCTCACCCAGGTTGTCCCAGCTGAACGCGCCCTGCACCGGCGCCTCGCCGGCCACGCTGGCGCGGCCGCTGAGCAGCACCACGCACAGTTCCTGGCTGCCGGCGTGCAGCGGCAGGCTTTCGCCCAGGCTCAGGCGGTGGGCGCTGAAGCCCACGTATTCCAGGGCGCCCTCGGCCAGGCGTACCACTTCCTGGCCCTGCTTATTACTCTTGACCAACAGGCTCATGCTGCGGTCCTCCGTTGCCGGGCCTGGGCAAGCAAGGTGCTCAGGGTGTCGTAGCCTTTCTTGGCGTAGAAGTAGCTGGGGGCCACGGCCGGGTCCTGCTCGGCCTCCACCACCAGCCAGCCGTTGTAGTCCACCGCCAGCAACTCGTCGAGCAGCGGCGCGAAATCGATGTCGCCATCGCCCGGCACGGTGAAGGTGCCGTTGACGATGCAGTCGGGGAAGCTCCAGAGGTTATTGCGCGCCAGCTGCACTACTGGCTGGCGCACGTCCTTGAAGTGCACGTGGCAGACGCGCTTGATGTGCTTGCGCAGCACCGCCAGCGGGTCGCCGCCGCCCATGAAGCAGTGCCCGGCGTCGAACAGCAGGCCCACCTGCTCGCCAGTCAGCGCCATCAGCGTGTCGATGTCCTCGGGCGCCTCCACATAGGCGCCCATGTGGTGGTGGTAGGCCAGGCGCACGCCCTGGCTCAGGGTGTAGCTGGCCAGCTCGTCGAGCTTGGCGGCGTAGGCTTTCCAGGCCGCTTCGCTGTGGAAGCGCGGGCGCTCCACCAGCCGGATGCGGCTGCCCTGAATGGAGTCGGCCACCTCACCGTACACCAGCACATTGGCGCCGTTGGCGGCCAGCAGCTGCACGTGGCTGGCGATGGCGTCGATTTCCTCGGCGGCCGAACGCTGGGCCAGGCGCCCCGAATACCAGCCCGACACCAGCGCCAGGTCATAGGGCTTGAGCACCTGGGCCACGCCCTGGGCGTCCTTGGGGAATTTGCCGTTGAGTTCAAAGCCTGCGTAGCCGATGGCCTTGCCCTCGCTCAAGGCCGTGCTCAGCGGGGTTTCGCCGCCCAGGGACGGCAGGTCGTCGTTGCTCCAGGAAATCGGGTTGATGCCGATACGAATCGCGGATGGCATGGCTGCACCTGTTGTTGTTATCGGTGGGGTGACGCTCAGCGGCCGTGACGGGCCGAGCGCCAGGCTTCGATCAATTGGCTGAACCGCTGGCGCACCGCGGCTATCAGGCCGGCGTCGTCCAGTTCGCCCTGGAACCAGGCGCGGCTGGGCTCATGGAAAATCGTGCGGCCCACGGCAAAGCCGCGGCAGGTGGTGCTGGCGGCCGCCTGGGCAAAGCCCTCGGCAAGGTCGCTGGCCGGCGCGTTCAAGCCCAGCAGCACCAAGCCGCGGCAATAGGGGTCGCGCTCGTTGATCAGCGCGTCGAGGGCCTGCCACTGCGCGGCGTCCTGGGCCTCGATTTTCCACCAGGCCGGGTAGATGCCCAGGTTGTACAGGCGCTTGATGGCGCGGTAGAGCACGTCGGGGTGGGCGCCGGGCAGGTCCTTGGGCGGGATGACTTCCAGCAGCAGCTCGTGGCCGCTGGCGATGGACGCCTCGTACAGGCCGCGAATCTGCGCCTCCTGTTCCAGGCGCAGCAAAGGCTCGTCGTCCGGATGGAATTGCACCAGGCACTTGATGATCTGCTCGCTGGGCCAGGCAATCAGGTTGCTGGCCACCGAACGGCCGTGCTCGAAGGCCAGCGGCCGCGAGCCCTGCACCTCCACCGGCCGGGCCACCCACCAGCCACGACCGGTGGCGGCGTTGAGGCTGTCCTGGCCGAAGCGCTGGTCCGCCAGCAGGCCGACGTCGGCGGCGATGCCGCGCTTGGCCAGGTCGGCTTCCACTTCTTCAATAGCGCGCAGGAACAGCTGCTTCAACGCGGGAATGGTCGCCAGGTCGCGGCCGGCCTGCTGCGCCAGTTCCACCAGCTGGCCGCGGTGGTCGAAGGCGAAGATGAACAGCTGTTGCCACTGCTTGCGCGGCACCGTGACCCGGTGCAGGCGTTGCAGGGTTTCGTCCTTGTCCGGGCGGGTGATGGGCACCGGGCTGTTGAACAGGTAGTCCAGCTCGGCAGGCGTCGGCATGGCCGGGGCGCAGGCGTGGCGCGACACCACCAGGCCACCGCAGGCGTTGGCCAGCTGGCAGCAGCGGGCGTCGTCGGCATCGTTCAGCCAGCCGCTGAGGAAGCCGGACATGAAGGCGTCGCCGGCGCCCAGCACGTTGAGCACTTCGACACGGGTGCCGGGGTGGATCTCGCCGTCGTCAAGGCGCGCCGGAATGGCGCCGTGGATCACCGTGCAGCCCTGGGCGCCGAGCTTCACCACCAGGGTGGCGGCGCTCAGTTCACGCACGGTGCGCAGCGCGGTGAGCAAATCGGTGCTGCCGCCGGCGATGAGGAATTCCTCCTCGGTGCCGACGATCAGGTCAAAGCGCGGCAGGATGCGCTGCACGTGGGCGCTGACCTTGTGGTCGGCGACAAAGCGCGTCTCGCCATCGGCCTTGCCCGCCAGGCCCCACAGCACCGGGCGGTAGTCGATGTCGAGGATGCGCTTGACGTTGTGCCGCTCGGCGTAGTCCAGCGCCTGGCTGCTGGCCTTGAACACGCCGTCGGTGGAGAAATGCGTGCCGGTGATCAGCAGCGCCTTGCTGGCGGCGATGAAGTCCTCGCGCACGTCTTCGGCACGCAAGGCCATGTCGGCGCAGTTTTCGCGGTAGAACACCAGGGGGAAGGTTTCGCGGTCCTTGAGGCCCAGCAGCACCATGGCGGTGAGGCGCTCGGGGTCGACCTTGATGGCCGAGGTGTCGCAGCCCTCACGCTGCAGCGACTCCACCAGGAACCGGCCCATGTGGTCGTCCCCTACCCGGCTCAGCATGGCGGACTTGAGCCCCAGCCGCGCGGTGCCGAAGGCGATGTTGGCGGACGAGCCGCCCAGGTACTTGGCGAAACTGGCGACGTCTTCCAGCCTGGCGCCCACCTGTTGGGCGTAGAGGTCGACGCCCAGGCGCCCCAGACAAATCAGATCCAATTGACGCCCAGTGGCAAAACGAGTCTGGCCCATGCTGGCTCCTGTTATTTTTATCAGCCTGCGCACCGGCCAATGGCGGCCGATGTCGTTGTCTTGGGTCCAGATTAGAACGGCTTTTCCATCGGATCAACTTTTTTTCCATAAAAATTTTATGCGGAATTTATTTTCTATTTTCTATCGCGCATACTGGGCTTGAGCGTTTCTGGCGGGTTTGCCACGGGAACTGGACCTTTTGCTCAGGTTTTTTTTCTTGCCTACCCTGTAGACTGCGCGAGCCAATAGCTCCAACCCCAAGAAGGATAAGCACATGTCCCGCCCCGATCAGCCGGCCCTCAGCGAGCCAACCGCCGCCAGCGCCCCGGCCACCGCCGAGCAGCTGCTGCAACTGATCACCCGTGAGTACGAAGGGCTGCCGCGCCAGCTCAAGCGCATCGCCAGCTACATGAGCCAGCAGAGCGACCGCATCATGGTCGACCGCATCAGCGACATCGCTGGCGAATGCGAGGTGCACCCCTCGGCCATCGTGCGCTTTTCCCAGCGCTTCGGCTTCAGCGGCTTCAGCGAAATGCAGGCGTTGTTCCGCGAGGCCTACACCCACAAGGCCACGCCGGTACAGAATTACCAGCAGCGCATTCGCAACCTGATCGCCAACAAGTCGCAGAAGACCAGCGGCGCCGACCTTGCCCGCGAGTGCATCGACGCTACCTTGTCGGGCATCGAGCGCCTGGGCGGCGAACTGGACGACGTGGCCTTCGAGAAGGCCGTCGACCTGGTGGTCAACGCCGAGAACATCTACGTGGTGGGCGTGCGCCGCTCGTTCGCGGTGGCCGACTACCTGGTCTATAACCTGCAGCACACCAACAAGCGCATTCACCTGGTGTCCGGCCTGGGCGGCAGCTACCGCGAGCAGATGCGCAGCGTGCGCCAGGGCGACCTGGTCATCGCCATCAGCTTCACCCCATACGGCAAGGAAACCCAGCACTGCCTGCGCATTGCCCAGCACCACCTGGCCAAGACCCTGATCATCACCGATTCCAACCTCTCGCCGCTGGCCAAGCGCGCCAACAGCGTGCTACTGGTGAATGAAGGCAGCTCCTTCGCCTTCCGCTCCCTGAGCGCCACGCTGTGCCTGTGCCAGGCGCTGTTCATCGCCGTGGCCTACCGGCTGGAGTTGAAAGTGGACGAGATGCATGAGCAGGTGGGCTTCGAGGATTAACGCGGGGCGGGGGTGCGCGCCCCTGTAGCAGCCGCCGCAGGCGGCGTCCGGATCCGCTGCGGTGTGCCAGGAACACCACGGCGCCTCGGACGCGGCCTGCGGCGGATGGCCGCCCCGCCGCTGCTACAGAAACCGCGTTGCGTGCGGGGTAGGAGCCGGCCTTGGCCGCGATATGGCATATGCGCATTCGCATAGCAGCTGCCGCCAGACAGCGTCCGCGCCATTGCCCCAGCAAAAGTGTAGTCATTTGTATCCGTCGGGTTGACCCGTTCAACAAACATCAACACGCTATCGCACCCGAAAATAAAACTTACTCACGGTGCAGAACGGTGATGCACAACCCAATTAACGGTAACGCTCCTCCCGCCCCGTCGCTGCCCCCCGCAGAAGTCGACACCATCCTCAACTACTACCGCATCACCCACCCCAGCGCACAGGCCCCGGATATCGATGCCTTGAAAAGTACTCTGGAGCGCTTCGAGCCACCTGCAAACGCCCCGGAGGTCGACCCTCACATCGCAACCCGCCTGGCGACCGCGCTGAGCGGTGGCGCAGCGGCAGGGCTGGCGGCCGCGTTGATTGCACCGATGATGCCGCTGGTCATGCTTGCCAGCGCGCTGGCCGGCGGGTGGTTGGGTTGGCGAATGGGCAAGCCGCCGGCGGCCGGCCCCGCTCACCCCAACAACTGACTCAACACCGCCCGCAACTTCCCCGCCTTCACCGGCTTGTTCAACAGCGGCGCGCCCAGCCGCTGCAACTGCCGGCGGCACTGGTCGCTGCGCTCGGCGGTGATCACCACCACCGGGATCGCCTGGGCGAAGTGTTCGCGCAGGTGGCGGGCCACTTCGCAGCCGGTGACGCCATGGTCCAGGTGGTAGTCGGCGATGATCAGCTCCGGGGCCTGGCCGTGCAGGGCCGCCAGGGCGGCGGTCTCGTCGGTGGCGGTGATCACCTGGCAACCCCACTGGCCGAGCAGGTCGGCCATGCTGCGCAGAATGTCCGGTTCGTTGTCCAGCACCAGCAGGCGCCGCCCCGGCAGCGGGTTGCCCAGGCGCGGCTGCGGCACCGGGTTGGGCGCCGGCGGTTGGGCAGCCAGGGGCACCAGCAGGCTGAAGCACGAGCCGCGCCCTGGGGTGGAGCGCACCTGCACGCCAGTGTCGAGGATGCGGGCGATACGCTCGACAATGGCCAGGCCCAAGCCGACGCCCTTGCGCTCGGCGGCGCGGCCCACTTCCAGCTGGTTGAACTCGAGGAAGATCGCTTGCAGCTGGTCGGCGGCAATGCCGCGCCCGGTGTCCCACACTTCGATGCGCAGCTGGTCGCCGCGCCGCCGCGCGCCCAGCAAAATGCGCCCCCGTTCGGTGTAGCGGCAGGCGTTGCTGAGCAGGTTGCGCAGGATGCGCGCCAGCAGGCGCAGGTCGGTGCGCACGGCGAAGCGCCCGCAGCGCAGGCTCAGGCTTAGCCCGGCGGCTTCGGCCACCGGCTGGAATTCCGAGGCCAACGGCGCGAGTACTTCCTCCAGGCGGTACACATCGACATCCGGTTTGATCGCGGCCTGGTCCAGGCGCGAGATGTCCAGCAGGTCGGTGAGCAGGTCCTCGGCGCCTTCCAGCGCCTGGTGCGTGCGTTCCACCAGGCCCTTCTCGGCGCTGGGCAACGAACGTTCACGCAAGGTGGAAATCAGCAGCCGTGCCGCGTTCAGCGGTTGCAGCAGGTCGTGGCTGGCGGCGGCCAGGTACTTGTCCTTGCTGAGGTTGGCGGCCTGGGCGGCGTCGCGGGCCTCGCGCAGTTCCTCGGTGCGTTCGCTGACGCGCCGCTCCAGCTCGTCGTTAAGCTCTTGCAGGCGCAGGGACAGCGCCTGGTAGCGGTTGCGCTCGGTTTCCAGTTCCTGCAGGCGTGCGGCCAGCTCTGGGTAATGGCTTTTGCGCACCGAATGGTTGGTCAGCCCCAGCAGCCCGGCCAGGGCCTGTTGGCGCGGGTCAGAGGGCTTCGCCAAAGACCACCTCGACGTCGCGCTGGCTGGACTGGCGCGGGTTGGTGAGGATGCACGGGTCGTGCATGGCATGGTGCGACAGGAACGGAATGTCCGCCACCCGCACGCCATGCAGGCCCAGGGTCTCGTGGAAGCCGATGGCGTGCTTCAGGGCAATCAGGTGCTCCACCAGGCGCTGGCGAATCTGCGCGTGGTTGAGGCCGCGGCAGTCGATGCCGCAGGTCTGGGCAATGACCTGGAAGCGCTCGGGCGCGGCGCTGTAGTTGAAGGCCACCACGTGCTCCACCAGCACGGCGTTGCACAGCCCGTGCGGCAGGTCGAGAAAGCCGCCCAGGCTGTGGGACATGGCGTGCACCGCGCCAAGAATGGCGTTGGAGAACGCCAGCCCGGCCTGCATGCTGCCCAGCATGACCTTTTCGCGCAGGGCCAGGTCGCGGGGGTTGGCGATCATCTGCACCAGGTGGCCGTTGATCAGGCGGATGGCTTCCAGGGCATGGGGGTCGGTGAGCGGCCCGTGGCCGGTGGACACGAAGGCTTCGATGGCGTGGACCAGCGCGTCAATGCCGGTGCAGGCGGACAGGAAAGGGTCCATGCTCAGGGTGGTCTCGGGGTCGATCAGCGCCACGTCGGGCACCGCGCCCTTGCTGACGATGGAGATCTTCATGCGCCGCTCCTGGTTGGACAGGATGACGAACTGCGAGACGTCCGCCGAAGTGCCGGCGGTGGTGGGAATCAGGATCAGCGGCGGGCTGGGCACGCGCAGGGTATCCACGCCCTCGAACTCAAGGATGTGGCGGTCATGGGCGACGACGATGCCGATGGCCTTGGCGCAGTCCATGGGGCTGCCGCCGCCCACCGCGACAATCACGTCGCAGTGCTCGGCGCGGTAGCGTTCGGCGCCCAGCATCACCTCTTCCACCCGCGGGTTGGGCGACACCGTGCTGTACAGGCAGTAGTCGATGCCCTCGCCGGCCAGGCTGGCCTCGACGTCGGCGACCCAGCCGGCGGCCACCACCCCCGGGTCGCTGACCAGCAGCACCTTGCGGGCACCGAAGTTCTTCGCGTAATTGGCGACGTGGTGGCGGCAACCGGCGCCGAAGATGATTTCCGGGGAGACGAATTTGCGCAGTTGGCTGATGGCAGGGCTCATGTCTGTTCTTCTGGCAGGGACAGTTGGCGTCAGGGTAATGCATTGCCGGGCCAATGCGCAGCCTGGCCAGCCCTGCCCGCCTACTACTTTGGTACTGGTTCGGCAGGCCCAAAGGAGCATTTTCAAAGCCTGCGATGCGCCCTGTAATGCGCCCATAACTAGAAAGAGCATCGCCGCCATGATTCGCTTCCTTGCCCCCCTGCTCTGCCAAGCCGCGCTCGGTCTGGCGTTCGGTTGCCTCCTCGCCAACGTTGCCCACGCTAAAACCCCGCCGCCCGACCACCGCGGCAAGCTTCTGCGTGCCCTGTGATACCCTGTTCCAGGCCCTTTGCCCACAACAAGAACAGCCGACCCCCATGTACCGATTCCTGATTGCCGACGACCACCCGTTGTTCCGCGAAGCCATGGCCCGCGTGCTGCTCGATGCCTTCGAGGGCTGCGAAGTGCTGGAAACCGCCGACCTGGACAGCACCCTGCAATTGACCCAGCAGCACGATGACCTGGACCTGATCCTGCTGGACCTGAACATGCCGGGCATGCACGGCCTGGGCGGCCTGCTCAACCTGCGCAACGAGGCGCCGACCATTCCGGTGGTGGTGGTGTCGGCCGAACAGGACAAGCAGGTGGTGCTGCAGGCCATCACCTATGGCGCCGCCGGCTTCATCACCAAGTCCTCGCCGCGGGCGCAGATGACCAGCGCCCTGACCCAGGTGCTGGAGGGTGACGTGTACCTGCCGGCGGACATTATCCGCAGCGGTGCCGGCCGCCCGGCGCAGGCCGGCACGCCGACGCCGGGGTTGTCGGTGGCATTATTGGAGGCGCTGACCCGCAAGCAATTGCAGGTGCTGGAGCGCATGACCAAGGGCGAGTCGAACAAACAGATCGCCTGGCACCTGGAAATCGCCGAGACCACGGTGAAGGCCCATGTGTCGGCGATCCTGCGCAAGCTCAACGTGCATAACCGGGTGCAGGCGATTCTCAGCGCTGGCGAGATCGACTTCGCGGCCTACTTGCGGCGTTGAGCCCCTGACGCGGCCTTCGGCCGCTGCTACGGGGGCCGTGCCGGCCCTCAATACGCCAGCGGAAACTCGCCGCACTCGCTCCACGCCAGGAACTGCGCCTCGTCCATCGGCCGGGCGAAGAAATACCCCTGGGCCTCGTCGCAACCGTATTCACGCACCAGTTGCAGGCAGCGGAACGTCTCCACGCCCTCGGCCACCGTGCGGTAGCCCAACTCGCTGGCCAGCTTGAGAATCGAACGGGCGATCTTCTGGTAGCGCGGGTTGTCCTCGATGCCGGTCACCATGGAACGGTCGAGCTTGACCACGTTCGCGGGAATTTCGTGCAGGTAGGAGAAGTTGCTGTAGCCCGAGCCGAAATCGTCGATGGCCACGTCCATGCCCAGCCCGCGAATCTGCGCCAGCTCGCCCAGCACCTTGGGGTTGGAGCGCAGCCATTCGCCCTCGGTGATCTCCACTTCCACCCGCTGCGGGTCGATGCCGTGCTGCTGGCACAGCCGGCGCAGGGTGCCGCTGACATCGTGGCCGTCGAAGTCCATGGGCGACAGGTTGATGGACAGCTGGCTCAGGGTCTGGCCGCGCCACTGGGCGAGCTTGCCCAAGGCGGTGTCGATGACCCAGCGGGTGACCTCGTGGATCATGCCGTTGCGTTCCAGCACCGGGATGAACTCGGCCGGTGACACCCGTCCCAGGCGCGGGTGCTGCCAGCGCAGCAGCACCTCGGCGCTGACCTGGGCGCCGTCGCCAATGGCGAAGCGCGGCTGGAAGTGCAGGCTCAGCTGCCCGTCGGCCATGGCCTCGGTGATGTCGGCGGCCAGGTAGAAGCTGCGCCGGTACTCGGCGTCGCGCACCGGGTCATACGCCGCCCAGCGCTGGCCAGCCAGCACCGCCAGCTCGGTGGCGTACATGGCCTTGCGCAGCACGTCGCGCAGGGCCTCGGCCTCCAGCGCGAAGTCAACGCTGCCGGCGCGCACCGTGGGGTGGATCGGCACGGTGTCGAGCAGGGCCGGCTGGCGCAGGGTGTCCACCAGGCCTTCGATGAACGCAGGGAAGTCATCCAGGCCGGCGCTGATCACGAAGGCGAAGCGCTTGACGCCGATATGGTACAAACGTGCCACACCGTCCAGTTGTTGGTTCAACCGCGCGGAAATGCAGCGGATGATGCCCTCGAACGGCGCCAGGCCCATGGCCAGGGTCATGTCATGGGCCCAGTGCATGTCCAGCGCATCGATCAACACCAGGGTGCGTGCCTCGCCCGGGTGCTGGCTGGCCAATACGCCCAGGTCGAGGGCGAACTGTTCGCGATTGGGCAGGCCACTGATGGGGTCCAGCCGCGAAGCCGCCGAGGGCTGGGCGTAAGCGTGTTGAAGCATGTGTAACTCCTGCAGGGCCGGTCAGGCAACGAACGGTCGTCACATAATAGCGAATTAACATCACCACAAACTGATCGGTGACAAGGTTTTATCGGCCGCCTTCGCCCTGACGTTAGGGTAATCACCTGATAGGATTACGCGCTTAAAGCTTTCAGCCACCCTGAATGGATATCGCGATGCTCACCGCCTTGCTGTTTGACCTTGATGGCACCCTGACTGACACCGACAAGCTGCACCTGCTGGCCATCCAGCAATTGCTGGCCGAAGAAGGCCGCGACTTTACCGAGGAAGACTTCGTCAAGCACTGCAGCGGCCAGGCCAACCCGAACATGTGCCGCAACCTGTTCCCGGAGCGCTCGGTGGCCGAGCACCAACTGTTCGCCGACCGCAAGGAAGCGCGCTTCCGCGAGCTGTCGCCGCAACTGGCTCCCCTGGCCGGCCTGCCGCGCCTGCTGGACTTCGCCGAAGCCCAGGGCATCGGCAAGGTGGTGGTCACCAACGCCCCGCGCGCCAATGCCGACCACATGCTGGGCGCGCTGGGCATTGCGCCGCGCTTCCACAGCGTGGTGGTGGCCGAAGAGCTGCCACGGGCCAAGCCCGACCCGCTGCCCTACCTCACCGGCCTGGAACGCCTGGGCGCCCGCGCCAGCGACGCCATTGCCTTCGAGGACTCGGTGCCGGGCCTGACCGCGGCGGTCAAGGCCGGCATTTTCACCGTGGCCCTGACCACCAGCCAGAGCCGCGAGACCCTGCTGGCGGCCGGCGCGCACCTGGTGATCGAGGACTTCAACGACGAGCGCCTGTGGCAGGCCATCGGCGAGTTGCAAGCCGCGAACTGAGGCTTATGCCCCCAGCCGCGCGGTCACCTCGTTGAGTTGACGCGACAGGTCGTGCAGCCGGCGGCTGGCCACTTCGGTGCGCTGCACGTTGCCCTGGTTGGTGCTGGCGATCTCGGTGATGTCGGTGAGGTTGCGCGAGATGTCCTCGGCCACTGAGGTCTGCTCCTCGGCCGCCGTGGCGATCTGCCGGTTCATGTCGCGGATCGCCTCCACCGCCGAGGTGATCTGGCGCAGCATGTCACCGGCCTGGGTCACCTGGGCCACGCCCTCCTCGCTACGCGCCTGGCCGCTCTGGATCGCTTTCACCGCGTCGCTGGCACCGGCCTGCACGGCGTTGATGATCTGGTTGATCTCGATGATCGACGCCGCCGTGCGCTGGGCCAGGCTGCGGACCTCGTCGGCGACCACGGCAAAGCCACGCCCTGCCTCGCCGGCGCGGGCGGCCTCGATGGCGGCGTTGAGGGCCAGCAGGTTGGTCTGCTCGGCGATGCCGCGAATCACTTCCAGCACCTTGCCGATGCGTGCGCTGTCGTTTTCCAGGTTGCCGATGACCTGGGCGGTGGTGGTGATCTCGCCGCGCATGTGAGTGATGGTCTCGATGGTGGCGCGCATCACCTGCTCACCCCGGTGCGCGGAGGCATCGGCCTGGTCGGCCGCCTGGGCCGCGTCCACGGCGTGGCGCGCCACTTCCTGGGCGGTGGCGGACATTTCGGTCATGGCCGTGGCCACCTGGTCGGTGCGGTTGAACTGGTCGTGGGTGCCTTGCGACATCTGCCCGGCAATGCCATGCAGGTCGGCGCTGGCGCCGTCCAGGTCACCGGCGTTGCGCTTGAGACCGGTGAAGGTCTCGGCGAGGAAGTCGCGCAGGGTATTGGCTGCCACGGCAAGGCGGCCCAGCTCATCCTGGCGATGGCTGTCCACGCGCTGGTTGAACTGGCCGCGGCTGAGGTCGGCCACGTACTCGATCAGCTGCTGGATAGGCACCACCAGGTAGCGGCTGACCAGCACCAGGCTCAGCAGGCCGATCAGCAGCCCGGACACCACCAGCACCAGCAGGCCGCCCCACACCGTGGTGTCGGCCGAGTCACGAATGGCCGCAGCCTGCTGCTCGCCGGCCTTGCGGATCTGGCTCACCAGCGCGCTCATCTGCTCGCTCACGGCGCGGTCCACGCCCTTCACCGCGGCATCGCCGGCGGCCGGGTCGGCGCCCGCAGCCACGAAGGCATCGCGGCCACGCTGGTAGTCCTGCTCCAGCGCCCGGTGCTTGTCACGCAGGCCTTGGATGTCGGCTTTCAGGTTGGCATCGATGCCCGGCTGGGCCACCAGGCGGCCAAGAATCTCCTGCACGTCACGCTGGCGGTCTTCGAACTGGCCCCAGTACTTGGCCAGGTCCGCAGGTTGCTTGCCGCGCAGCAGCACGTCTTTCCATTCCTGGACCTGGATCTTGAATTGCAGGTTGGCCTCATCGATCAGTTGCGAGGTGCGCAACGGGCCTTCGATCAGCTGGTGATAGTCCTTCACACCATTGGCCAACAAGTGAAAGCAGGACAATGCGATCAGCAGCATGGCCAGCAGGCTGCCGCCGATCAGGGTGAGCATTTGGGCTTTCAGGGATTTGCGCACGACCATCGAGAGGTACTCATGACAGGGATAAACCACCGCGCCAAGGGTGCGCGGTGTCGAAGACGTCCCTTTCTTCATGCAGTAAAAAACGATGCTTCATGCCACGCATCGGCGGCGTTGCCGAGGACTTGAATGCAGTTCGTCGGCAGGCCATTTGCCATCCTTGGCTGGGAAATTTATATGGCAAATCAATGACAAATTGATGACAGAACAAACTTCTTCGGACACCACCCAGCAGGCTTGTGATCTGCTGTTGATCTGGCTTGTGATCTGCTTGTGATCTGCTGTTGATCTGGCTTTTGATCTTGATTGTATGCCCCGTAAAGCGCCCGGGCCGACTGGAGGCGTCGATCAACGGGCTGCCCGAAGGGCCGAGGCCGCAGGCCGAAGAGACGGTAACCCGCAGGCTTCTATAGCGGGTGCCGTCTGCCCGTTGAGCGGCGCCGGAAGGAGGGGACCCGTAGCGCAGCGGAGGGCCCAAGCAGGGGCAAGCCCTTTTTGGTGACTTTTTGGGGCGACTGCCAAAAAGTTACTCGCCGTAAGGGCGAAACGGTCAGTGGTCGCCCCGCGAAAATGGATATGTTCGAAATCGCCGAAGCAGGATACGGAATCCGCGAGCATATCCATTATCAAGGGTGATGCAGAATCACCTTTCCGGCCTTACGCCGGCTCACTTTTTGTCAAACGCCACAAAAAGTAAGCAAAAAAGGCTTGCCCCTGCTTGGTCCCTACGCTCCGCTGCGGGTCCCCTCCCTCCGGCGTCGTCCAAGCGGCCGACGGCCCGGAATAGAAGCGCCTCCGGTTCCGTCTTCCCCGGCTACGCCGTGGACCGCTTGGCCGCCGCCTCCAGTCGGCCCTGGCGCTTTACGGGGCACACAATCAAGATCAAAGGCCGCACGGGATCAAGATCAAGATCAACAGCTGCCTCGCTTGAGTGTTGTGGTGATGGGGGCGGCCAGCGCAGCCTGGCGGCAGCGGCTACGCGATAGCGTGATGCGCAGCCCTGACGCAGTCAGGCACAATGGCAGTTTTCCCTGGCCCGAGGAATACGCCCTTGCCCCTGCACATCCGCCCCGCCACCCCCGCCGACGCCGAACTGATCCTGGGCTTCATCACTGAACTGGCCATCTACGAAAAAGCCGAGCACGAGGTCGTTGCCAACGTCGACGATATCCGCCGCAGCCTCGAAGACCCCGAAGGCTACGCCCGCGCCCTGGTGTGCTCGCTGGACGACGAGCCAGTCGGCTTCGCCCTGTACTTCCTCAGCTACTCCACCTGGCTGGGCCGCAAGGGCATTTACCTGGAAGACCTGTACGTGTCGTCGAAACACCGCGGCGTGGGCGCCGGCAAGGCGCTGCTCAAGCACCTGGCGCAGATTGCCCACGACAGCGGCTGTGGCCGCCTGGAATGGAGCGTGCTGGACTGGAATGAGCCGGCGATCAAATTCTACGAATCCATCGGCGCCGCCGCCCAGCCCGAGTGGATTCGCTACCGCCTGGCCGGCGATTCGCTCAAGGCTTTCGCCCAGGCCGACTAGACTGGCTGGCAACGGGATAAAAGGAGAGGTTCCATGTTGCCACGCTCGATTGCCCTTGCTGCCTGCCTGTGCTTGCCATTGCTGGCCCAGGCAGCGCCGTTCACGCTCAGGACCCCGGATGGCGACGACAACGCCCTGCTGCGCCAGGCCAATGCCGGCAACACCGGGGACTGCGGCGGTGAGAACGTCTCGCCGGCGCTGAGCTGGAGCAACGTGCCCCAGGGCACGCAAAGCTTCGCCGTGACCATTCACGACCCCGACGGCCAGAAAGGCCTGGGGGTGGACCACTGGGTGCACTATGGCATCAAGGCCAGCACCCATGAGGTGGGCGCCGATGCCAGCCTCAAGGGCAAGATCGAAGGCGTGGGCGGCAGCAACAGCAAGGGCCTGGCCACCTACAGCGGGCCGTGCCCGCCGGTAGGGGAAAACCCGCACCACTACGTGATCCAGATCTATGCGCTGGACCTGGCGCCGGATGCGCTGCCGGCCGGGTTGACCCGTGACGACCTGCTGGCGCGAATCAAGGGGCATATCCTGGCCAACACCAGTGTGGTGCGGCGCTACGGTCGTTAGCGCAACACCGCACGCGCTGTAGCCGCTGCCGCAGGCTGCGCTGGCCGGTGTGAACCCAGGAGATCTTCAGCGAGGCGTAGGGCCCGCGCAGCCTGGCGGCAGCGGCTACGGGGCGTGGGTGGGGCCGAGCAGGAAGTTGCCTGGGCCGGTTCCGCCCTCCACCACCGGCACCACCGCCTCATCCTTGAGGTTCACCCCCGACAGCTGCCGCCGCCACGCCTCGCGCATCAGGTACAGCAGCTTGTGTGCCGCCATGGCGTAGCTCATGCCCTCCAGCCGCACGTTGGAGATGCAGTTGCGCGACGCGTCGTTAAGCCCGACCCGCGGCGCGTAGGTGAAGTACAGCCCCAGGCTGTCGGGGGAACTGAGGCCCGGCCGTTCGCCGATCAGGATCACCACCATGCGCGCGCCCAGGCGTTCGCCAATCTCGTCGGCCACCGCCACCCGCCCCTGCTCCACCAGGCTCACCGGCGCCTGGCGCCAGCCTTCGGCGGCGGCCATTTCGTCGATGAACTGCAGCATCAGCACGCTATGCCGGCGCACCGCCAGTGACGACAGGCCGTCGGCGATCACCACGGCCAGGTCATAGCCGTCGGGGTTGAGCTGGCGATGTTCGTCCAGCAGCGTGGCCGAGGCACTGTCCAGCCGCCGCCCCAGGTCCGGGCGTTGCAGGTAGACGTGGCGGTCGCTGGCGGCGCTGTGCAGCAGCAGCGCCTGGCCATTGAGGCTGGCGGCCAGCAGCTCGCGGTCGAACGGCGTGTGCACCGCGTCCCGGGCCTGGGCGTGGGCGTACTGGAAATCCAGCTGCGCGTCGGTGGGCAGGCTGGTGCCGGCGCGGCCCAGGGCGATGCGCGCCGAGGTCAGGCTGCGCAGTTGCTGCCAGGGGTCGGCCTGGGCCGGTTGCTTGCGGTCATCGCTCATGGCTTGCCCTCACTTCAACTGTGCCAGCGCCTGGCGAAACGCCGGCGGCAAGCCCTTGCCCAGCTGCAGCGTGCCGTCGCCCTGGGTCATGATCTGCATGCGCGCCAGCCATTCCTCGTACTCTGGCGCCGGGCGCAGGCCCAGGGTCTTGCGCGCGTACAGGGCGTCGTGGAACGAGGTGGTCTGGTAGTTGAGCATGATGTCGTCGGAGCCGGGGATGCCCATGATGAAGTTGATGCCGGCCACACCCAGCAGGGTCAGCAGCATGTCCATGTCATCCTGGTCGGCTTCGGCGTGGTTGGTGTAGCAGATGTCGCAGCCCATGGGCACGCCCAGCAGCTTGCCGCAGAAGTGGTCTTCCAGGCCGGCGCGGATGATCTGCTTGCCGTTGTACAGGTATTCTGGGCCGATGAAGCCGACCACGGTGTTCACCAGGAACGGCTTGAAATGCCGGGCCACGGCGTAGGCGCGGGTTTCGCAGGTCTGCTGGTCGACGCCGTGGTGGGCGTTGGCCGACAGCGCGCTGCCCTGCCCGGTCTCGAAATACATGAGGTTCTGGCCGACGGTGCCACGCTTCAGGCTCAGGCCGGCCTCGTAGCCTTCGCGCAGCAGTTCCAGGCTGATGCCGAAGCTGGCGTTGGCCGCCTCGGTGCCGGCGATGGACTGGAACACCAGGTCCAGCGGCACGCCGCGTTCGATGGCGGCTATGGACGAGGTGACGTGGGTGAGCACGCAGGACTGGGTGGGAATCTCGTAGCGCTGGATGACGCCGTCGAGCATGCGCAGCAGGTCGCTGATGGCGCTGAGGCTGTCGGTGGCCGGGTTGATGCCGATCATGGCGTCGCCGTTGCCGTACAGCAGGCCGTCGAGCACGCTGGCAGCGATGCCGGCGGGGTCGTCGGTCGGGTGGTTGGGCTGCAGCCGCGTGGACAGCCGCCCGCGCAGGCCCACGGTGTTGCGGAATCGGGTGACCACGCGGATCTTCTGCGCCACCAGCACCAGGTCCTGCACGCGCATGATCTTCGACACCGCCGCGGCCATCTCCGGGGTAAGCCCCGGGGCCAGGGCGCGCAGCGTGGCTTCATCGGCCTCGTCGCCCAGCAGCCAGTCGCGCAGGCCACCCACGGTCAGGTGGCTGACCGGGGCGAAGGCGGCGGCGTCGTGGCTGTCGAGGATCAGCCGGGTCACCTCGTCACTTTCGTAAGGGATCAGCGCCTCGCTGAGGAAGCGCTTGAGCGGCACGTCCGCCAGGGCCATCTGCGCCGCCGCACGCTCGGCATCGCTGCCGGCGGCGACTTCGGCCAGGTAGTCGCCGGACCGGGCCGGGCTGGCCTTGGCCATCAGCTCCTTGAGGCTGTCGAAACGCCAGGCCAGGCCACCCACGGTATGCACGAAACCACTCATTTCAGGACTCCTTTCTCAAGCGTTGCCAGCCAGGGCGACACGGGCGGCGCCGCGGCCCAGCACGACCTTGCAGAAGACCGCGCCTGCAATCATCAGGCCGGCGAACACACAGGCGATCTGGCCGTTGAACCAGACCATGGCGATCAGGCACACCACAGCCAGCACCAGGGCGATGCCCGGCACCACAGGATAGCCCGGGGCGCGGAAGCTGCGTTCCAGGTTCGGTTCGATCTTGCGCAGGCGGAACAGGCTCAGCAGGCTGATGATGTACATCACGATAGCGCCGAACACCGACATGGTGATCATCGCCGCCGTCAGGCTCATGCCCTGCAGGTTGACCAGGCCGTCGCTGAAGATGGCGGCGATGCCGATCACGCCGCCGGCCAGGATGGCGCGGTGCGGGGTCTGGAAGCGTGACAGCTTGGCCAGGCCGGCAGGCAGGAAGCCGGCACGGGCCAGGGCGAAGAACTGGCGCGAATAGCCCATGATGATGCCGTGGAAGCTGGCCACCAGGCCGAACAGGCCGATCCACACCAGCATGTGCATCCAGTTGGAGTTGTTGCCCACCACGGTCTTCATGGCCTGGGGCAGCGGGTCGTTGAGGTTGGACAGGGCTTTCCAGTCGCCCACGCCGCCAGCGAAGACCATGGTGCCGATGGCCAGCACCACCAGGGTGAGGATGCCGGTGATGTAGGCACGCGGAATGGTCTTCTTCGGGTCCTTGGCTTCTTCGGCAGCCATGGCCGCGCCTTCGATGGCGAGGAAGAACCAGATGGCGAACGGGATGGCCGCGAACACGCCGGACAACGCGCCCAGGCTGAAAGTGTCACTGCCGGCCCAGCCGCCCAGCACGAAGTTGCTGAAGCTGAAGCCAGGTGCCACCACCCCCATGAACACCAGCAGTTCCAGCACCGCCAGCACCGTGACCACCAGTTCGAAGGTGGCGGCGATGTTGACGCCGATAATGTTCAGGCCCATGAACACCAGGTAGGCGCCGGCGGCGGCCCACTTGGGGTCCAGCCCCGGGAACTGCACGTTCAGGTAGGCGCCGATGGCCATGGCGATGGCCGGTGGCGCGAACACGAACTCGATCAGGGTGGCCAGGCCGGCGATCATCCCGCCGCCCACGCCAAAGGCACGCAGGCTGTAGGCGAACGGGCCGCCGGCGTTGGGGATGGCGGTGGTCAGTTCGGTGAAACTGAAGATGAAGCAGGTGTACATCACCGCCACCATCAGCGTGGTCACCAGGAAGCCCAGGGTGCCGGCGGTGCCCCAGCCGTAGCTCCAGCCGAAGTACTCGCCGGAAATCACCAGGCCCACGGCGATGCCCCACAGATGGAGGGTGCCCAATGTCGGTTTGAGTTGCGTGCTGCTCATTGTGTCGTACCTTCGAGAGGATGCCTGGGGCCCAGCATATCGAAGCATTTGCTTACAAGACTTGACCGGTAAAACCGGCTTTTGTGCCCTGCGGTCAAGTTTGGCGAAGGGTGCGCAATGGCGGGGCATGACGCGCGCCAAGTGCACCATGAAGCAGCGGCCGCCAGGCCGCGTCACGGGCGCTGCGGTAGTGCAGGTACGCCGCGTGGGGGGGCAGGACGCAGCCTTCGGCAGCTGCTACGGGGGTGGTTACCGGAATTCCCAGTCAGGGGGCGGGTGATTGCAGCCTATCGGCCGTTCAGGCCTCTACACCGCCGGAAGCATGAACCCGGAACAACTCTTGCTTGAAGTTTTTTCATGATGCCCCCGCTGACAAGGTAACCGCCATGACCCCTTCGCTGTTTTCCCCCGCCTTGCACCCTGGCTCCCGGGCGAACAACCGTGGGGTGTTGTCGGCGGCGGCCAACGGCCTGGACCAGTTCATCACCCACCACGGCGGCGACCTGGACCGGGTATTCGGCCATGCCGGCATCGACGCCGAACAGCTGCGCCACCCCACGCTGAGCCTGGCCCTGCCCAACTATTGCCAGGTGCTGGAAGAGGCCGCACGGCAGACCGGCTGCGACAACTTCGGCCTGCGCTACGGCGAACAATTCAAGCCCCAGGCCCTGGGCCTGCTGGGCTACGTGGGCCTGTGCTCGGCCACCCTGGAGGAAGCGCTGGTGAACTTCGCCCAGGCCTTCCCCTTCCACCAGCACAGCACGCTGATCCAGTTGGTGGACCAGGGCGAGTGTTACCGTTTCGACTACCAGGTGCGCCACGGCGCCATCCTCGAGAAGCGCCAGGACGCCGAACTGACCATGGGCATGGCCATGAACCTGGTGCGCCACGTGCTGGGGCAGCATTGGGCACCGCGCGAAGTGCAGTTCGAGCACGCACGGCCCATGGACTGGCAGGAGCACCGCGCGGTGTTCGACGCGCCGGTGCGTTTTGACCAACCGTGCAACGCCATCCTGATTCCCAAGCAGGACCTGCAGGGCAAACCCATGCCCGGCCATGACCCGGTGCTACTGATGCTGGTGATGGATGCCATTCGGCAACTGGGCGACGCCGACGCCGGCCCGGACCTGCTGGAGCAGGCCCGCCAGGCCATTCGCGCGGTACTGCACCAGGGCGAACCGGTGCTGGAACTGATTGCCGAACAACTGGAACTCACCGATTCGGGCCTGCAACGCCGGCTGCGCGAGCGCGGCATCAGCTTCAGCCAGCTGATTGACGAAACCCGCCAGTTGCTGGCCCGCCAGTACCTGCGCCAGCCCAACCTGTCGATCAGCGACCTGGCGCCCCTGCTGGGCTACTCGGAAACCAGCGCGTTTTCCCGCGCCTTCAAGCGCTGGTTCGGGATGAGCCCGCGGCAGTGGCGGCAGGCGGCAAGTCACTGACACGTGGGTCAGAGAAAATAACGTTGCAATTCCCCGCTATTGTCCCCGCGATTGAAGATGACGACCAGCCCGTCACCCTGCACAAACATATCGTGGATCTGGTCCTTGGAGCGGCCAAAGTCGCCAATGACCACCTTGCCTTCCTCCCCGAAGTTCGCGTCCCACTCGAAGTTAGCGTCAATCCGGCCAAACGCTGGCAATGTCAACTCAACGTTGGAGTCGATACGATAGCCCGCCGCGATCAGGCTGGAACCCTCGCCTTGCACCCCTCGCGTCCAGACGAGCGTGTGGCGTTCAAAGGGAAACCACAGCGGCTTGCCGTCATTGAAGTCGAGGTCCGGGCTGCCGTCGCGGTTCAGGCTCATCACCATGGGTGAACCGTCCAGCAGCCCGTGATCGCTTGCGGCGCCCAATCCCACCACGGCTTCCACCACCTGCTGCTTGCGCATGGAGCCAAAGACCCGGAGACCGAATTCGTTCAGGTTTGGCCAGATGAAACCGTCCTCACCGAAGGTTGAATCAAGCACCCCGGCACGGGTTACGCCCACATAAACCCCCACTTCGACATCTTGCTGGGGCTTGATGGCATCCCCTACCAGGATGATGCGGCTATCACTCTCAGCCGTCTCGAATGACTTCAGCCGCACGTCTGAACCGGGCACCCCGCTGATCTCCAGTGTTCCCGTGCCATTGAAACTGGGGTCGAGCAAGCCGGTGCTGAGCATTAGCCGCGTGAGCAGGTTGGGCCGTCCGCCACCGCCGGGGGTGAGGATGTAGATGTGCTCGGCCGTTACCCGCGCGACCAGGGTGGAGGGGTCCACCACGCCCGGCGTCGGTACGACGCTGTTGCCAGGCGTCGAGGGCGCACCGAAAGAGTTGTCCAGGCTCATTGCATGGCTGTAGCGGGCCAACGCCGGGCGATAGCTGGCCGTGGCGCGGTCAAAGTCAGCACCGAACAAGAGCACTTGATCGCCGAGCAGGAATACTTTCAACCCCCAGGACTGGACCGCGCCTGGGAAAACGTGGTGTTGCGCAGGGAACATACTCGTTCCATCGCCTGCGCGCCGTTCGATGTAACACAGATTCCTGGCATGCCCGGCAAGCCAGATCATTGGCGGCGATGCCGTGGCATCCCACGTCGCCCCATAGGGCGCATAGGGCAGCCCTGCGGTGGGGTTAAACCCGGGATCTCTATCACCTGCGCGGCGGCTGGCCATGGTACTCACCTTCAATGCTCGTGTATTGGAGGTGCCATTTAGAGCCCTACGGCCAACCCTGCCAACTGACAGAACTGACAGGAGCGAAATGGCCATCAGTCCCGCAGGTATCAGCTTTCCAACCCCAACCGCTCATGCCACTGGGCAATCGACTCCTGCGGGTAGCCCTGGAACTGCTGGTCCCCCTTCTTCACCTGCACCTCCACCCAAGGCGCCTTGGAATCGAGCAGCAGGTGCGTGTGCTCCGGCGGCACCGGCAGCGGCGTGTCGATGGCGCTGGCGAAGGGGTGGATCAGCTCCGGCCACTCCGGGCTGAACAGCCACAGCCCGCTGCCGCACTGGCTGCAGAAGTGGCGCTCGGCGCTGCTGACCTCGGTCTGGTTCATGCGCGCATGGTAGATGCTGATGTGCTTGCGCCCCTTGACCTGCAAGGACCCGGCGTCGCCGCCCAGGTTGATGGCGTAGCCGCCACCGCCCTGGGTCTTGCGGCAGATGGAGCAGTAGCAGCGCTGGTACGGATAGGGGTGCTGGCTTTCGAGGCTGAACGTGACGGCGCCGCAGTGGCAGGAACCTTCGAGCAACATGGCGGGACTCCCCGGTGGTTGAGCGTTGCTACTCTAGACCACCGGGCAACCCCCGCCGTTCACACCGTGCGCAAGGCTCGGCCACTGGCGGCGACGAACGCCAGCAACAGCACCATCACCCCCAGCGCCACCGCCAGGCTGCTGGCGTGGGCGATGAAGCCGATGGCCGCCGGGCCGATGAGGATGCCGGCGTAGCCCAGCGAGGTCATGGCCGGGATGGCCACGCTCTGGGGCATGGTCTTCTGCCGGCCAACGGCGGTGAACAGCACCGGCACGATGTTCGAGCAGCCGGCGCCCACCAGCGCGTAGCCGACCAGGGCCAACGCCCAATTCGGCGCCAGGATCGACAACGCCAGGCCGGCCGCCGCCAGTGCGCCGCCGACGATCACCACGCGGGCGCCGCCCAGGCGGGTGACGATCACATCGCCGGTCAGGCGGCCGATGGTCATGGTGGTGGCGAACGCCGCGTAGCCAAGGCCGGCGTAGCGCGGGTCCATGCCATGGTCACCGACCAGGAACACCGCGCTCCAGTCCAGCACCGCGCCCTCGGCCTGGAACACGATGAAGCACAGCACGCCCAGGAACAGCACGATGCCCCGGGGCCGCGCCAGCAGCGGGCCGGGTTCGCCGTTGCCGCTGGTGAGCAGGTGCGGGGCGGCGGCCCACAGCGCCAGCACGGTCAGCGCTACCACGCACAGCACCGCGGGCAGCGCCTCAAGGCCCAAGCTGAGCAGGCCGGTCATGCCGGCTGCCCCGGCAATGCCGCCAACGCTGAACAGGCCGTGGAAACCCGACATCATCGCCCGGCCGCTGGCGCGCTCCACCAGCACCGCCTGGATGTTCATGGCGCAGTCCAGGGCGCCGATGCCGGCGCCGAAGCAGAAGATCGCCGCCATCAGCAACCATGGGTTAGCCACGGTGGCCAGCAGCGGCATCACCAGGCACATCACCGCGCTGCCCACCAGGATCACCCGGCGGCAGCCGACCCGGGCGGTGAGGTAGCCGGCCACCGGCATGGTCAGGATCGAGCCGGCGCCCAGGCACAGCAGCAACAGGCCGAGCATGCCGTCGTCAAGGCCGGCGCGCAGCTTGGCCAGGGGCACCAGCGGCGCCCAGGACGACATGGCGAAACCGGCGATGAAAAAGGCCACGCGGGTGGAAAAGAATTCCTGCTTGCCAGGCTCCGCCTGGATTGCCGAAGAAGTGGAAGACATGGGGAGACAGCCTTATCTCGCTGAACGGAAATGTGCGAACTACCTTGGTGGCCACCCAAAAAAATTGCAACCCCCGTCCCAGGCGTTACGCCCCGACGCAGCCTGGCGGCAGCTGCTACGGGCAATTTGCGCATTTTCCCCGTAGCAGCGGCTGCAGGCCGCGTCCCGCGGTTACACAAATGTCTTGCGAACTTGCAGGGATTTTGTCGATCAGTTCCTAAGACCCCTGTCGGCAAGCAAGGAGAAATCGGGTGCTATCCATGAAGGCCAAATCATTACTGCCATGGGTTCTGGGCCTGCTGCTCAGCATAAATCTGGCCACGGCGGCGACCGCAGCGGCCCCTGCCCCGGCGAAACCCGAGGTGCTGGTGCAGGGCGGCCTGCTCAGTACCCTGTCGTCGGGGATCGACGAGGTGCAGGACAGCCTCGACCTGGACGGCCACCTGGCCGACAGCTGGCGCCTGCGCGCCGACCGCGCCGCCGATGAAGTCGGCGACCTGGTCAACCAGCACTCGGCGCGCTCGGCCCTGAGCCTGGCCGGCGACTTTGCCCTGCTGACCCTGTGCTGGGTGGGTATCTTCGCCGTACTCAGCCTGCTGGGCCGCTGGATCGCCCGGCGCGCGGCGCGCCAGCGCTTCATCCACCAGCGCCCGCGGGTGCAGGGCCTGCTGGACTACCTGCTGCCGTTCACCGTGCCGGCGCTGATCAGCCTGCCCCTGACCCTGACCATCAGCCACAACCTCGACGGCTCCGTGGCCCGCGCCCTGGCCCTGTGCCTGGCCTACGCCACCAGCAGCGGCCTGGTCTCAAGCTCGATCATTCTGTGCCTGATCGTGTTGTTCGACAGCGGCCACCGCCGCACCGCCGTGCGCATCCTGCGCCAGCGCGCGCCGCGGCGGCTGTTCGTGATCGGCTTCCTGGCGGCCTTGGGCGATGCCCTCAACAGCCCGCAGATCGCCCGCCAGCTGGGCGGCAACATCACCGCCAGCCTGGCGGTGTTGTGCGGCCTGCTGGCCACCCTGGCCTTTGCCGTGCTGGTGATTCGCATGCGCCGCCCGGTGGCCCACCTGATCCGCGACCGCTCGCTCAAGCAACGCCTGGAACACCGCGCCGTGCAGGAGTCGCTGCGCATATTCTCCGGGGTGTGGTACCTGCCTATCCTGCTGATGATCCTGGTGTCCATGGTGCACCTGATCGGCGCCGGGGCCGAGAGCCAGCAGGCGCTGCAAAGCGCCCTGCTGACCACCTTGCTGCTGGTGGGCACGGTGTTCCTCAGCACCTTGCTGCAGCACCTGTTCAAGCCCGGCGAAAACGCCCCGCGGCAGAGTCGCCGGCCCTACCTGGAACTGCTGCGCAGCCTGGCCCACGCGCTGTCGCGCATCGCCATGGCCATCGCCTTCATCGAACTGCTGGGGCGCATCTGGGGCGTGTCGATCCTCACCTTTGCCGCGCAGAACTCCCTGGGCCGGGCCATCAGCGACTCGTTGAGCAGCATCGGCCTGATCCTGCTGGTGACCTGGCTGCTGTGGGTGGTGATCGACACCGCGATCCAGGAGGCGCTGACCCCGGCAGTGGGCAAGCGCGCTGGCCGCGAGCCCAGCACCCGGGTCAAGACCATCCTGCCGATGCTGCGCAACGCCACCAAGATCGTGCTGGTGGTGATCTGCGCCATCACCACCATGGCCAACCTGGGCATCAACGTCGCGCCGCTGCTGGCGGGCGCCGGGGTGGTGGGCCTGGCCATCGGCTTCGGCTCCCAGCAACTGGTGCAGGACGTGATCACCGGGCTGTTCATCCTGATCGAAGACACCATCGCCATCGGCGACTGGGTGGTGCTCGACTCCGGCCACGCCGGCACGGTGGAAAGCCTGACCATCCGCACCCTGCGCCTGCGCGACGGCAAGGGCTTCGTACACTCGGTGCCGTTCGGGCAGATCAAGGCCGTCACCAACCAGTCGCGGCAGTTCGCCTACGCGTTCTTCTCGGTGCAGGTGAGCTACGACAGTGACATCGACACCGCCCTTGAACTGATCCGCGAGGCCGGGCGGTCGATCAGCGAAGACATCGTGCTGAAACACAACCTGCAGGGCCCGCTGCAGGTGTTCGGGGTGGACAAGATGGACCTCAACGGCATTTCCCTGACCGCCCAATTCCGCACCATATCCGGGGGGCAATACGGCGTGAACCGGGCGTTCAACGAGCGGTTGAAGAAGCTGGTGGACCAGAGCGACAACGTGCGGTTCGCGCAGTATTCGCAGCCGGTGCTGGCGGTGTCGTGATCAGGGCTGCTCTCCGGCGAACACGCTCACCGCGTCCACCGCCCTGCTCGCGCCGTCGCAGATCTGCACGATCACCTCGCCCGCCTGGTCGGCCAGGGCCACGCTGCGGCCGGCCTGCTCACGGGTGGCGTCCATGCTGGCGATGGCCGAGCGGGTCTCCTGCTGGATGCGCTCGATCATCGCCGAGATCTCCGCCGTGGAGCCGCTGGTGCGCCCGGCCAACTGCCGCACTTCGTCGGCCACCACGGCGAAGCCACGGCCCATGTCGCCAGCGCGCGCCGCCTCGATGGCGGCGTTCAGGGCCAACAGGTTGGTCTGGTCGGCGATGCCGCGGATGGTGTTGACGATGGTGGTGATCTGCTCGGAGCGCTGGCCCAGGTGGCCGAGCATCTGCGAGGAATGGTCGATGTTGCTGGCGATCTCGCGCATCTGCCCGGCGGCCTGGTGGATCACCTCGGTGCCCTGCTCCGCCGCCCGGCGGGTGTCACGGGAAATGTGATAGGCACGGGCGGCGCTCTGGCCGTCTTCGGCCTGCTTGAGGATGCGCGCGGTGATGTCGGAGGCGAACTTGACCACCTTCACCAACCGCCCGCTGGCGTCGAACACCGGGTTGTAGTTGGCCTCCAGCCACAACACCTGGCCGCGCTTGCCCACGCGCTCGAACTGGCCACTGAAGAACTCGCCCTTGTTCAGGCGCTGCCAGAAACTCTGGTAGTCCTTGCCCTTGAGCACCGCGGGCGGGCAGAACAGGCCGTGGTGCTTGCCACGGATTTCCCCCAGGCTGTAGCCGGTCACGGCGAGAAAGTTGTCGTTGGCGCTGATCACCCGGCCGTCGGGCTCGAACTCGATCACCGCCATCGCCCGGTCGATAGCATGCAGGCGGCCCTGGGCGTCGTTGTCGCGCTGCACGCGGCCGGTCACGTCGGTGGCGTATTTCACCACTTTCACCACCCGCCCCTGGGCGTCGCGCACGGCGTTGTAGGTGGCTTCCAGCCAGATCGGCGCGCCGCTGGCGTCCACGCGCTGGAAGGTGTCGGCAATGAATTCACCGGCCCTCAGGCGCGCCCACAACTGGCTGTACCCGGCGCTACGGGCGTAGTCGGGGCTGCAGAACAGGCGGTGGTGCTGGCCGATGACCTGCTCGGCGCGGTAGCCCAGGGTGCGGAGGAAGTTGTCGTTGGCGCGCAGCACCACGCCGTCGAGGTCGAACTCGACCACCGCCATGCTGCGTTCGATGGCGGCCAGCAGGCTGGTCTGCTGGGCCAGGCGTTGTTCCAGGTCGGCATTGGCCTGCCGCAGGCGGGAGCTGAAGAACATGGTCGCATCTCGTATACGCAAGGTGAGGTTGATGCTCGACCTTGAGCAGACAGACGTACATGTCGATCGCTGGCCCGGGGGCCACTGCAGCGTCGTGTCAGGGAGTTGATAGCAATGTGCCAATACTCACCAGATCCTATACAAGACCTGTACAAAGCTCAACGCCCCGTCAATAAAAAATGGTACGGACGTGCCGCGCCGCACGAAAAAAAACCGCCCCCTGAAACAGGAGGCGGTCGCGGGTTACGGCATTGAACTCAGTGCATGAACAGCGCGATCAGGATGATGACCGGGATCGGCACGCCGAGGAAAAACAGCAGTAGTGAGCGCATGGTGGTTCTCCTGTTAGCGGATCGGGGCGGTGGTGGTGTACGCGGTGGCGGGGATGATCACCACGGCGTCACGGCGGCGACCGCCGTAGGTAGCGGCCAGGCTGGCGAAGAAGGCACCGCACAGCAGGGCGACGAACATCCACAGCGAGGTGTAGGCGGCGACCTTGGCGGCAGCGTCAGCGGCTTTCTGCGCGGCGACCTTGGCGTCTTCCACGGCCTGGCGGGCCTGGCCATAGACCTGGTCCACGCGCTGCTGGGCCTGCTCGGGGGTCAGGTTGGTGCGTTGGGCCACAAGCTGTGCCAGGTAGGCACGGTCCTCGGCGCTCAGTTGCCCGCCGTTGTTGACGGTGCGGGCGAACACGCGGGTGACCTGGGCGTGGGCGGCATCATCGCTGACAGCGGCAGGGCGGTCGTCGCGGAACAGGGTGTCGACGAAGTAGCCGAACGGGTCGCTGTTGCCCGAGGCCTGGGCGCCGGCAGAGGCACTGGCGGCAGTCACGGCGCCGGACGCCATGGTGGCGCCGGCTTTCACCCCGCCACCGACCACGCCACTGACCGAACCCACCACCAGGGTGGCGGTCACCAGGGTGGCCACGGCCCAGGCCAGGAAGCCGTGGGCGGTGTCGCGGAAGTACACCTCGTCACCGTGCACCGTGGCCCACTTCACCCGCAGACGGCCGGCGATATAGCCGCCCATGCCCGAGGCGATGATCTGGGTCAGGGCCAGCCAGACGATGGCCGACACCCCCAGGGTCTTGGCGCTGGCGCCCTCCCCGGCCCACGGCGACACCGCCGAGAAGCCAAGGCCGAAGCCCAGCAGCACGAGTATCAGCGACAACGCGGCGGCCGCGGCGGCCCCGGCGAATATCGCTGCCCATGAAACGCCCGAGTGGTTGGACCCCTCGGCGGCAGTGGTAGCAAGTTCAGCGTTCGTGATCATTATTGTGGTGCTCCCGGCAAACAGTCAGTGAGACATGCACAGGGAGTGGTGCAGCCCTCATGCCAGCAGCGCCGGAAACTTGTTGTCTTTTAATTCAAGCACTTACTAATCCCGTCGGGAAAAGCGTCATGCAAAGTGCATGATTGGCACCCGCGGCGGCAGGCGTAATGCATCCCCATGGCTTCATGATGAGCGTGGTGGCGCTGTGCTTAGATGAGGGCTGTGCCCATTAGCCTTGCCGGAGCTGCCATGTCCTCGTCCCTCAAAGACCACCTGCGCTTTCACCGCGAACACGATCACCTGAACACCACGTTCGGCAACGACACCTTCGCCCTCAAGGCCGAGGCGTTCGCGCGCTTCTTCGGCACGCCGACCTTCCTGGGCGCGCAGACCCTGGTGGTGGCGCTGTGGGTGCTGGCCAACGTCACCGGGCTGACGACCTTCGACGTCTACCCGTTCATTCTGCTGAACCTGGCGTTCAGCCTGCAGTCGGCCTATGCCGCGCCGCTGATTTTGCTGGCACAGACCCGCCAGGCAGCGCGGGACAAGGCGCAATCGGAAGCGGACGCGTTGCACCGCGAGGACCTGGCCAAGGCCAACGTCGAGCGCCAGGAACGGGCGGAAAAGAATACCGCGTTGCTGCTGCAGCTGATGGATCAGAACACCCAACTGACCGAGACCACCCGCCAGTTGGCCGAGCGGGTGGAGACGTTGACCAAGCAGATTCACGAAAAGCTGGTGTGAGCCGTGGCCGTGTTCGACGCGGCCCAAGGGCCGCTGCTACAGGTTCTGTAGCAGCTGTCTTGAAACCGCATTGCCTGCATCGCGGCCAAGGCCGGCTCCTACCGAGCACGGCGTAGGAGCCGACTGTAGTCGCGATGCAGACGACACCGTTTCAAGACAGTTGCTGCTACGGGTGCGGTGTGCGCGATTGCTGTAGCCGCTGCCGCCAGGCTGCGCTGGTCCCGGCGTGCACTGAAGATTTTCAGCGTGGCGAGGGACCAGCGCAGCCTGCGGCAGCGGCTACACCGAATCCGCGTAGCAAGCTGCCGCAGGCGGCGTCCCGTCGCAAGACGGTGGCACGGCCTGTCGGCTTAATCCTTCAGAGCCTTGCCCAGGGTCTCGATGTTGGCGCGGTAGAAGCCCAGGTAGGTGCTGGCCGGGCCGCTGGCGGTGAGGGCGTCGGAGTACAGCGTGCCGCCGATGCGCGCGCCGCTTTCCTCGGCGATCTGCTTGAGCAGGCGCGCGTCCTCGATGTTCTCGATAAACACCGCCTTGATGTGGTCGGCGCGGATCTGGCGGATCAGCGCCGCCACCTCGCCAGCCGACGGCTCGCGCTCGGTGTTCAGGCCCTGGGGCGCCAGGAACTGGATGCCGTAGGCCTGGCCCAGGTAGCCGAAGGCGTCGTGGGAGGTGACAATGCGGCGGTTACCTTCGGGCAGGCTGTCGAAGGTCTGCTTGGCCACGGCCAGCAGCGCCTGGATCTGCGCCACGTACAGGTCGTGGTTGTGCTGGTACTGGCTGGCGTGGGCCGGGTCCACCTGGACCAGGCCACGCAGGATGTTGCCGGCGTAGATCTCGGCGTTGGCCAGGCTGTTCCAGGCGTGGGGGTCGGGCACCGTCTGGCCCTCTTCGTCGAGGGTGCGCGGCAGCACGCCCTGGCTGGCCTTGATCACCTTGGCGCGGGTCTCGCTGCTGGTCACCAGGCGGTCCAACCAGGGTTCGAACGACAGGCCGTTCTCGATGATCAGGTCGGCCTGCTGCACGTGCTTGGCGTCGTCGGGCGAGGTCTCGTAGACGTGGGCGTCCTGGTCGGCGCCCACCACGTTGTCCAGCTGGATGTAGTCGCCACCAATCTGCCGAGTCATGTCGGCAAGGATGCTGAAGCTGGTCACCACCTTCACCTTGTCGGCGGCCTGGGCGAAAACGGGCAACAACACGGACAACAGCAGGATCAACGCGCGCATGATTCGACTCACTGGGGGATGGGCGACCCGTCACGGCGCAGCACGCCATGCACCGGGCCAAACAGCACGGACAACAGGTAGCCGGCACCGGCCACCACGACAATCGCCGGGCCACTGGGCAGCGACAGGTAATAGGACAGCAGCAGGCCCAGCCACACCGACACCGAGCCGATCAGCGCCGCGCACAGCAGCAGCACCGGCAGGCGACGGCTCCAGAAGCGCGCGGCGGTGGCCGGCAGCATCATCAGGCCGACCATCATCAACGCGCCGATGGCCTGGAAGCCCACCACCAGGTTGAGCACCACCAGCCCCAGGAACAGGCCGTGGGCCAGCGGGCCGAAGCGGCTGACGCTGCGCAGGAACAGCGGGTCGAGGCTGTCGAGCACCAGCGCCTTGTAGATCAGCGCCAGCACCGCCAGGCTGCCGATGGCCACCCAGACCATGGCGTCGAGGGTGGTCTTGTCCACCGCCAGCGCCGAGCCGAACAGCAGGCCCAACAGGTCCAGGCGCTTGCCGGCCAGGCCCAGGATCAGCACCCCGGAGGCCAGGGAAATGGGGTAGATAGCCGCCAGGCTGGCGTCTTCGCGCAGGCCGGTGTTGCGGCTGATCCAGGCCGCCAGCCCCGCCACGGCCAGGCCGGCAGTGAGCCCGCCCAGGGTCAGGGCCGGCAGCGACAGGCCGGCGATCCAGAAGCCGGTGGCCGCGCCGGGCAGGATGCCGTGGGCGATGGCGTCGCCGATCAGGCTCATGCGCCGCAGCACCAGGAACACCCCCAGGGGCGCGGCGCTGGCGGCCAGTAGCAGGCCGCCGAACAGGGCGCGGCGCATGAAGGCGAATTCAACGAAGGGTTGCCACAGGTGCGCCAGCATCAGGCCACCTTGCGCAGGCTGGCGCCGGCGATCAGCTGTTCACTCTGGTCCAGCCGGCAGCCCTGGGGCGAGATCAGCAGGCATTGGTCGATGCGCTCGCGCACCGCCGCCAGGTCGTGGCACACCAGCACCAGGGTGCGGCCCTGGTGGTGCCATTGCAGCATCTGCTGCCACAGCAGGGTCTGGCTGGCCTCGTCCAGGCTGGCGTCGGGTTCGTCCAGCAACAGCAACGGCGCCTCGGTGAGGCTCAGGCGGGCCAGCAGCGCGCGCTGCAGTTCGCCGCCCGACAGCGCCTGCAGGTGGCGGTTTTCCAGCCCGCCCAGGCGCCAATCGTCCATGGCCCGGCCCAGGCGCACGCGGCGCTCGGCGCGGCTCAGGCGGCTGCCCCAGAAGCCGGCGCTGACCAGCTCGCCCAGGCTGATGGGAAACTGCCGGTCGATGGCCTGCTGCTGCACCAGGTAGCCGATGCCGCCGGTGCGCGCGTCAACCTTGAGGCTGCCCGCCAGGGGCCGCTGCAGGCCGGCGATGCACTTGAGCAGGCTGCTCTTGCCGCAGCCGTTGCCGCCGATGACCGCGGTCAGGCTGCCGGCCGGCAGGTGCAGGTCCAGGGGCGGGGTCAGCGGGCGCGCGGCCGGGCCCCATTGCAGGTGTTGGCAGGTGATCAAGGGCGGCCCCCGGAACGAAGCGGGCAATAGAAGAAGGGCAATGGCATGGGTCTGGGCAGTGTCAGCGGGCAATGTTGGTTATGATATAACATCTTTTGCCATCACAGATGAAAAATCTGTCATCCCCCCGACGGTTCGTATTGCCCTGCTTTTCCCGTTATCCTGAGCGTCGTTCGCGCGCTGCGCCACGCTTTTGCTTTTCGCCTGCCCATTACAAGGAACCCATAATGTCCAAGATCATCCTGGTACTCAACGGCCCCAACCTGAACATGCTCGGCCTGCGCGAGCCGACCGTGTACGGCCACGAGACCCTGGCCGACGTCGAAGCCATGGCCACCCGCCGCGGCGAGGAGCACGGCTTCACCGTGGAATGCAAACAGACCAACCACGAAGGCGTGCTGATCGACTGGATTCACCAGGCCCGCGGTCGCGTGGCCGGTATCGTCATCAACCCCGGCGCCTGGACCCACACCTCGGTGGCTATCCATGACGCACTGATCGCCAGCGAAGTGCCGGTGTTGGAAGTGCACATCTCCAACGTGCACAAGCGCGAAGCCTTCCGCCACCACTCCTATGTCTCGCTGGTAGCCCTGGGCGTGATCGCCGGCTTCGGCACCCAGGGCTACACCCTGGCCATCGACCGCTTCGCCACCCTTCTCAAGTAAGCCGCCACGTATCGTGCCTGTAGCAGCGGCCGCAGGCCGCGTCCCCGGCGCCGCGTGCTTTCAGGTACACCGTTGGCGGGCCCGGACGCTGCCTTCGGCAGCTGCTACGGGGGCGCGCGCCGCCAAAATCCGGTCTATGCTTGCTGGGCGCCGCTTCCTGAATGCCGTCAGGGCCGGCAAGCCATTGGAATGCTTACCAAAACAGGGAGTACGCGATGACCGCAGCGGCGTTTGGCACCCTCAATTTGAGCCTGGGCACCCTGGATGACCAGGTGATTGGCGAAGTGCGCAACCACATCGGCCACATCACCCTCAACCGCCCCGGCGAGCTGAACGCGCTGAACCTGGACATGGTGCGCACCGTGCAGGGCTACCTCGATGCCTATGCCGGCGACCCGCACATTCAGGCGGTGATGCTGCGCGGCACCGGCCGCGGCTTCTGCGCCGGCGGCGACGTGCGCTGGTTGTATGACAGCTACCTGGACGGCACCCAGCGCCACGAAACCTTCTTCACCGAGGAGTACGCCCTCGACCAGTGCCTGCACAACTACCGCAAGCCGGTGCTGGCGCTGATGGACGGCTACACCCTGGGCGGCGGCATGGGCCTGGCCCAGGGCGCCGACCTGCGCATCGTCACCGAGCGCAGCCGCATCGGCATGCCCGAGGTGGCCATCGGTTATTTCCCCGACGTGGGCGGCAGCTATTTCCTGCCACGCATTCCCGGCGAGCTGGGCATCTACCTGGGCGTCACCGGCGCCCAGATCCAGGCCGCCGATGCCCTGTATTGCGGCCTGGCCGACTGGTACGTGGACAGCGGCAAGCTGGCGACCCTGGACGAGCGCCTGGATAAAATCAGCTGGTCCGACTACCCGCTCAAGGACCTGCAAAGCGCCCTGGCCAAGCTAGGCGTGCAGACGCTACCGAACGCCCCGCTGGACCGCCTGCGCCCGGCCATCGACCACTTCTTCGCCCTGCCCGATATCGCCAGCATGATCGAGCAGCTGCATCAGGTCACGGTCGCCGACAGCCATCAATGGGCTGACGCCACCGCGCAGCTAATGAAGCAGCGCTCGCCCCTGGCCATGTCGGTCACCTTGGCAATGCTGCGCCGCGGCCGCCACTTGAGCCTGGAAGCCTGCTTCGCCATGGAGATGCACCTGGACCGCCAGTGGTTTGCCCACGGCGATCTGCTGGAAGGGGTGCGGGCCCTGCTGGTGGATAAGGACAAGCAGCCGCGCTGGCGGCCAGCAACCCTGGAGTTGCTGGACCGCAAGCAGGTGGAGCAGTTTTTCGAAGGGCTGTGAGGCCCGGCATCAATCGTCGGTGTCGTTCCCTTCAAGCCATGCCCGGGTGAGGCGCAGCAATTCGGCCTCATCCTGCACCCGCCGCTGCTCCCTGAACCAGTCGTAGATCTGCAGCACCAGGCCATCGCTCAGGACGATACGCAGGTGCTGCGCGGCCCCCTGGGCATTGCGCCAGGGGATGGGTGCCTCCAGCAGCGGCGAGGTGAACCGGCTGAGCACCTCCACCGCCTCGTCCAATTCGCTGCCGGACACGTCAAAACTGTCGACGATCGTGGCAGGGTCGAAATCCGGCGCCTGCAGGTTCTCCGACTCGCTGGTGGCATCAAGGAATACCGTCAGCACGTTGTCCCAGCGCAGTTGCACTGCCGCAAACGGCGCTGGCCGCACCCGGCGCCAGTAGCGGTCCCAGAACGGTTGCTGCTGCAGCCAGTCACCGAAGGCTGCGGCGCTGTCCTGCGCCCGCACCCATGCCCCGGCCCGGGCGATCATGGCCTCGGAGGCATGGGCGGCGTACAGTCGGGGCGGCTGTGGCCGCAGGTGCAGCTCGGTGGCCAGGGCATGCCGCAGGTACAGGCGCATCTCCACCTCGTCGGGGGTGTAGTCCAGCAGGTCTTCATCGCTGATGTCATCCAGGTGCTCCAGCGTCGCCTCCGGCCCTATGCCCCACAGCCACGTCCGGCGTCGCTCGCGCGCGGCTTCGATCACCCGGGCCAGGTCATCCACCAGGCGCTGGCGGAACAGTTGCCGGCCAAGGTGCGCCAGCGGTTCGATCAGCGCCTCGCCCCCCTCGATGGCCGACGACGCCGCCTGCCACGCCAGCAGGGTGGTTTCCAGCTCGTCCACCAGGGTACTGATACCGTCGCCGCAGGTATCGACCACCAGGTCGGCCTGGGCCAGCAGTTGCAGGCGCAGGTCCTCGATGCCCAGGCCATCACCGGGCAAGGCATCCGCCGCCGGCGCCACTGCCTCCACCAGCGCCCACATGCGGGTGCGCATGGCGTTGGGGTCCAGGGCGTAGCCGCGGGTACGGGGCACCTGGTCCAGCACCAGGTAGAAGTTCTGCGTTTCGGGCAGCAGGCGATCGGCTTCGCTGCGGGCCAGCAGGTCCGGGGGCGCGCCTTCCAGCCAGGCGCGGCTGAGGGCGGGGCCGGGTGGCGCGGCAGGCGCCGGGATCGCGACGCGAATCCTGGCGGTGCGCAAGGTCGCCAGGCTGGCCTCCGACCACGGGTTTCCATCCATCGCCATCTGGATGTTGCCGTGCATGTGGGCCAATAGCTCTGCGGGCAGCGGGCCCGCGTCCACAATTGAGTTCTCGGACAGGTTGACGTCGCGCAGCCGTATTGGCACCAGTTCCAATAGCTGGTCCAGGCCCGGCGGCATCTCGGTAATGCCACTGTTCCACAGCCCAAGGGTGTGCAGCTGGTGAAAGCTGCCGATATCAGGTGGGGACACCAGGTAGTTGTCGCTCAGGTCCAGGGTGGACAAATTCACCAGCCGGGCCAAGGAGGCCTGCCGAGACCCGTGCAGCTCGATCCAGGTGCGGCGAAGGCGCAGGTCGACCAGGGTATCCAGCTCACCCAGCGCCTCGAAGGCCGCGTCATCCAGGGTAATGGCATTGCTCGACAGATTCAGCCAGCGCAGCTGCCTGGCGCGGCGCAGCGGGGCCAATGCCGCGGCGCTCAGTGCGCGAGGCTGGGGATCTCCCTGCAGCATGATGGTTTCAAGGGCGTAGTCGAGGTCCAGCCGCACGATGCCGCTTTCACGTCCCTCCGGGAACAGCGTCTGGAACATTGTGTCGCTCACCTCCAGCACATTGCCGTCCAGACGCACGACGCGCAGCCGTTCCATGCTGCCCAGCGCCTCGGGCACCCGGGTCAGGCTGTTATCGCTCAGTGCAACATCCGTCACGTTGGGGAATTGCCGCAGGAACGCCGAAGGGTCTTGCGTCAGCCCCAGCCGGGTCATGCCCAGGCTGCGGGCATAGGCAAAGTCGGCGGTTACCACGGGCAGCCCCCCGCTGCCGGCCCGGCCACTGACGTGGAACATGCGCGACTCCCGGCGCCACACCCTCAACAGCTGCTCGCGAAAATGCTCCCGTACTGTGCGCTGGTGTTCCTGGGCACTGGCCTCTACCCACTCGTCCAGGCTTCGGTCCAGCACCCGGTATTCCTGCTCGAGGCCCGCCAACGCCACTTCGAAATCCACGTGGCGCGACTGTATCCACTCGTACAAGTCCGCCTGATACGCCTGCGCGACCCCTGGAAACAGGCGCCGCACGCGCATGCGCTGCCACCACCCCGCCTGCCCTCGCCCGCTCAACACATAACCAATGCGCTCGCCATGCCGGGTCGGCGCCTGGAACCACGGCCGTACCCGGCGCTGGTTGAGTAACAAACCTGCGCGCTCACGGTCGGTGGCGGCCTGGCGCAGCAGCTCCAGGCGCAAGCGCTTGGGGCCGGTGATGCCCATCGCGCCCCGGGCCTGCTGGGGCAATGCGCTGTTGAGCACGGTGAACACATCCTGGGCCGAGTACAAGGGGTTGCCTTGCGCATCGAACGCCTGGTACAGGTCACCCTGCAGTACCACGTGAATGACCTGGCTTGCGTCCTTGGGGCCAGCAGCGGCCACCAGGGACAAGTCTTCGCTCATGAGTTCCACCCGGACCTGCGCCGGCCAACCGGAAATCCTGTCCAGCAGGCCAAACACCAACAGGTCGCGGTCCGGCGCAACCGGGCCGGCGTCAATCAACCCTTCCATGGCCCGGTTCAAGCGCAGTTCCCGTAGTTCCAGCCGGGCCTGTTCCCCCAGGCGAGGTGCAACCTTGCGGTCGGTAACCAGCCGCCCAAGCTCCTGCTCGTTGGCCTGGGCCACGATTTCATTTGCCACCCGCGCCGGCAACCCCGGGAAGTCACGCAGCAAGGGCTCGGCCGCCGGCACCAGCGCTGGCCGCTGCCGGGCCACGAGGCCCGCGGCGATTTCGGCGCGAGCGCGCTCGGCTTGCCGGGCCAGCGCATCGGCCAGGGCCGCGGCCTGGGCCTGGGGCGTAGCCTCGACACCGGCCGGCAGCAGCTCGGCGCGCTGGGCAGGCGTGAGTTGGCTCAATACCTGCGGGGCCACTTCCCCGGACAGCCAATCCTGGCGCCTCAACACCACCCGCCCGCCGCCTTCGCCGGGCAAGCGATAGTCCAGCACCCGCCCGTCCTCCAGGGCAATGCTCAAGCCCATTGCCCGGGGCCAGGGCTGCAGCCGCGCGAGCAACGGCATCACGTAGTCGCTGCCCTCGCCCAGCGGCCGTTGGCCCGCCAGTTGTTCCACCAGCTGGTCCACCTGGCGCTGGCTGCGCAGGCGCACCAGGGTGTCCTCCAGCAGCGCGGGCATGGGCGCGCGGTTGACGTGCAACGCGCGCAACTCGTCATCGGCCACCCCGCAGGCACGGCGCATGCGGAACAGCTCGTTATCGGTGAAACCATCGGTCAGCGGCCCGAAGCGCCGCATCAGCGTCGCCCCCTCCCACTGCAGCGGGTCTTCCAGCACATGCTGCCAGCCACCGCCGCCGTTGTGGCGCAGCACCGGCCGGTAGCGCCCGGCCAGCCTGGGGTGCTCCAGCAGCCACTGGCCGCTCCGCGGGTCCCAGGTTTGCTGGTACAGCTGGTCATCCAGGGTGATGTAATGGCCACCGTTGATCTCGTACTGGCCTTGGGCGTTGGGCTGCACGCCCTCGGGCAGCGCCAGGTCGCTGGCATAAGGCGCCAGGTCAGGGTGCATCAGGCTGGTAGCGCCGCTGCTCTCCACCACGGGTGTCAGGCTTTCCATGAACGGCGAGCGGGCGATGGCCGCGCCGCCCACTACCCCCGCCGCCACCATGGCCAGGTTCTCTGCCACGCTGGCGAAATGCGCCATGGCCTCTTCGGTCTGGCCGTGCTGCCAGTCATCGACGCCCACGCAGATGTCCTTCACCAACTGCTCGGCGCCCACCACGGCCATCAGCGCGCCGACCCCGGGCACGGCGAAGGCCGCCAGGTTCAGCAGGTTCAGCCCCGCGCTTTCCCACCAGGCCACCCGCGCGCGGCGGGCCTGTTCATCGTGCTGGGCGGTGGGCACCATCTGCGCCCCGGCGTTGCGCTGCACCAGGTCGACGTACATCCTGAACAGCAACCGCGTCAGGCTGATTTTCTGCCCCGGCAGCGCCAGGCCGATGTCGGCCTCGGGGTCCGGGGTGCCGGGCCGCGGGAACTGGCCGGGCAGCAGCACCGGCGGCGGTGTCAGGGTGTTGTTCAGGCGTTCGAAGAAGCCCGCCGCCTGCTGGTGGTCGAGGAAACGTTCGAAATAACGCTGGTAGCCACGGTCGCGCAGCTTCTCGCGCAGGGCGTGCTCGAACGCCGTGCGGTTGGGGTATTGCTTCAGCGGCTGCTGGGGGTCGCCCGGCAGGTACAGCACGCACGGGCCAGGCACCTTGTCCACGTAGCGGCGGCTGATGCACAGGGCGCCCAACAGCTCCACCGGCTCGTGATAACGCGTGCGCAGCAGGCCGATCCTTTCCACGTAGGCCTTCTGCCCATCCCACATCGGCACCTGGTTAGCCGATTGCGGCTGGGTGAATTGCAACAGCATCTGATAAGCCGTCTCGGACAGGTCACCCTTCATGAACGCTGTAACCGCTTCCACTTCCAGGCGGTCGCGCAGGTGGAATTTGAGCAGCGTGCGTTGTTTTTGCGGCGCCAGGTCCTGGCCGGGCGCCTTGTAGCGGGCCTTGTAGCGCCCCATGCCACACACCGCCTCGACGTGGGCCTGGTACTGCTTGCCCAGGTCCAGGCGGCGGCACAGTTGGGCGAAGGCATGGGGCGCAAGGTCGACCACCTTCGATTGCGGGTAGGTGTAGCGCAGGCTGCCTTTATCGGTCACCTCGAAGCTGAACACGCCTGCGGGCAGAATCACCGAGCCGCGCTCGAAGCCATCCGCCTGGGCGTCGCCGGGGGCAAAGTTCTGCATCGCGGCTTCCAGCAGCGTCTGCCGTTGCGGGCGCAGGCGGCTGTACAGGGCGTCCACGTCACGGGTCATGCGCACCAGTTCATGCCCCGTGACGTTGAGCTTCAGCGCCGGGTACTGGCGGTCCAGCTCCGCCTGCAGCAACGGTGCGCAAAACGCCGCCGGGGCCTGGAGCTGGTCCATCAGCGGCCGGGCGGCGGCGGTCGAACGGAAACTCACGCCGCTGCTGTCGAAATAACGCTGGCGCAACGCCGCCGGGGCGTGGATCAGCCAGGCCGGAAGCGCGGCTTCTATGAGCGCGCGGTGTGGCGTGCGTTCGTTGGGAAGTAAATCAAGGGACATGCCGGTAGCTCCATCTGCCGGGCCTGCCGTGGAAGTACGGCAGGCGGGGTCAGCAGTGAAGCAGTTCACCGGGCAGGCCATGACATAAGTAATTAGTGAGGACGCACTACCGTAGCAGCGGCCGCCAGGCGGCGTCCGGCCCCGGCGCGGTATTCCCGGAACTGCGCGGCGCCTACGGACGCGGGCGGG
>NZ_JBWGIG010000045.1:0-49523 GCF_056312595.1 Pseudomonas sp. GYB4201
CGCTAAAGCCCCTCCAACGGCCCGGCTATCCAGACGCGGCCTGCGGCCGCTGCTACGTAGCAGCGGCCAAAGGCCGCGTCCGGCTACCTTGCGAAATGTCCTGGAACGGCACGGCGGTTAAGGCGCGGCCTGCGGCCACTGCTACGTAGCAGCGGCCAAAGGCCGCGTCCGGCTACCACGCGAAATTCCTGGAACGGCGCGGCGATTCAGACGCGGCCTGCGGCCACTGCTACGGGATTTTTGTAGCAGGGCGGCGATATCAGTGCCCTGCCGCCTCCGGCCCTGCCTTGGCGGCGAACGGCGGCTTGGCCAGCCACACGATCAGAATCAGGCCCATGAACATCCAGCCCAGCAGCGTGAAGTAATCCACGGTGGAGAGCATGTACGCCTGCGCCTCGACGATACCGTCCAGCTGCTGGTAGGTCTTGAGCCCTGCCCCGCCCATCTGCTGGATGGTGTGCTGGGTAGCCGGATCGTACGCGGTCACGCTTTCGGTCAGGTAGGCATGGTGCTGGTCCGCCCGGCGAATCCAGATCCAGGTAGTCAGCGACGCCGCGAAGCTGCCGCCCAAGGTCCGCAGGAAGGTGGCCAGGCCCGAGCCGTCGGCGATCTGGTTGGGAGGCAGGTCCGACAGCAGGATGGTCAGGGTCGGCATGAAGAACAGCGCCACGCCGATCCCCATGAACATCTGCACCAGCGCCACGTGGTTGAAGTCCACCTCGTTGGTGAAACCGGCCCGCATGAAGCAACTGGTGCCGATGGCCAGGAACGCCAGCCCTGCCAGGATCCGCAGGTCGAACTTGGTGGCGTACTTGCCCACGAACGGCGACATCAGCACCGGCAGGATACCCAGCGGTGCCACCGCCAGCCCCGCCCAGGTCGCCGTGTAGCCCAGTTGCGTCTGCAACCACTGGGGCAGGATCAGGTTGATGCCGAAGAAGCCCGCGTACCCCAGGATCAGCACAATGGTGCCGAAGCGGAAGTTGCGGTACTTGAACAGCTTCAGGTTCACCACCGGGTGCTCGTCGGTCAGCTCCCAGATGACGAAGAACGCCAGGGCAATCGCCGAGATCACCGCACCGATGATGATGAAGTTGGACTCGAACCAGTCAGCGTCGTTGCCCTTGTCGAGCACGATCTGCAGGGCGCCCACACCGATGATCAAGGCAATCAGGCCCACGTAGTCCATGGGCTGGCGGCTGGTGACCACCGGCCGCGCGGCCAGCTGCTGGCGCACCACCAGGCAGGCGAAGATACCAATCGGCACGTTGATGAAGAAGATCCACGGCCAGCTGTAGCTGTCGGTAATCCAGCCGCCGAGGATCGGCCCCGCAATCGGCGCCACCACCGTGACCATGGCCAGCAGTGCCAGTGCCATCCCCCTTTTCGCCGGTGGGTACACGGCAATCAGCAGCGTCTGGGTCATGGGGTACAGCGGCCCCGCCACCACGCCTTGCAGCACGCGGAAGCCGACCAGTTCAGGCATCGACGTGGAGATACCGCAGAGGAACGAGGCCAGCACGAACAGGATGGTGGCCCACAGGAACAGCTTGACCTCGCCAAAGCGACGGCTCAGCCAGCCGGTCAGCGGCAAGGCGATGGCGTTGCTCACGGCGAACGAGGTGATGACCCAGGTGCCCTGCTCGGAGCTGACCCCCAGGTTGCCGGAAATGGTCGGCAGCGCCACGTTGGCGATGGTGGTGTCGAGCACCTGCATGAAGGTCGCCAGCGACAGGCCGATGGTGCTGAGCAGCAGGCTGGGCGGCTTGAAGGAAGCGTTACTCATCGCAAATCCCTGGAAGTTGGAGGCGTACAGGCCCCGCGCGAGCGCACGGGGCCTGTGGATCGGCGAATCAGCGTTGGGCGGTGTTGCCGGCGCCGACGCTGTTGTCGTGGATCAGGCGGGTGATCATGTCATCGGCCTCACCCAGCTGACGGTCATAAACCTGGGTGCTGAACGAGGCTTTCTGCGGCGGCTGCTGGGCCAGCACCGGGCCGCTCTGGTCGTGCAGGTTGACGTCGACCACGGTGGACAGGCCGATGCGCAGCGGGTGGTCCTTCAGCTCATCCGGGTTCAGGTGGATACGCACGGGTACGCGCTGGACGATCTTGATCCAGTTGCCGGTGGCGTTCTGCGCCGGCAGCAGGGCGAAGGCGCTGCCGGTGCCGGCGCCCAGGCTGTCGACGGTGCCGGTGAATTTGACGTCGCTGCCGTACAGGTCGGCGGTGATGTCCACCGGCTGGCCGATGCGCATCTTGCTCAGCTGGGTTTCCTTGAAGTTGGCGTCGATCCAGATCTGGTCCAGCGGGATCACGGCCATGGTCGCGGTGCCCGGCTGGATGCGTTGGCCCAGCTGCACGGTGCGCTTGGCGACGTAGCCGGTCACCGGCGCGATCAGCGTGGTACGGGCGTTGGCCAGGTACGCCTGGCGCAGCTGCGCGGCGGCCGCCATCACGTCAGGGTGGGTGGCCACGGTGGTGTCATCCACCAGCGCGGTGTTGCTCTTGAGCGCCTGCTGGGCGTTGGCGACCGCGGCCTGGGCGGCGTTCAGGTCGTCACGGGCATGGCTCAGTTCTTCCTGGGAAATGGCCCCGCCGGCGGCCAGGGTACGGCGACGGTCGAAGTTGTCCTGGGCCTTTTTCAGGTCGGTCTGGCGCGACAGCAACTGCGCCTTGGCGCCATCGACGTTGCTGTACAACCCGCGCACCTGGCGCACGGCCTTGGCCAGGTTGGCCTGGGCGCTTTGCAGGTTGACCTTGGCGTCAGCCGGGTCGAACTCCAGCAGCACTTGGCCTGCGTGCACCAGGTCGCCGTCGTCGGCGCCGATGCTGGTGACGGTGCCGGTGACCAGCGGGGTGATTTCCACCACGTTGCCGTTCACGTAGGCGTCGTCGGTGCTTTCGTTCCAGCGGCCGTACACCTCGTACCAGCCCCAGGTAGCCAGGCCGCCGAGGATCACCAGCAACAGCAGAATGAACAGCATCACCTTACGCTTGCGCGGGTTGCCAGCGTTGGGTTGTTCCGTTGCCGGAGCCTTGTCCGGCGAGTTTGTAGCGGAGGCAGTAGCCATGACAGATACCTTGCTTATTCAGTCTGCGTTGCGTGTGCGGAAGGAGTGGCGGCCTGGGCGACGCTGTCGCCCGAGAAGCCGCCGCCCAGGGCCTGCATCAACTGGATCGACAGGTCGATCTGTTCGGCGTTGAGGCTGGCCAGTTGTCGTTGTGCCTGCAGCAGTTGCTGCTCGATGGTCAGCACGTCCACGTAGTTGCCGATACCGGAGCCGTAGCGCAGGGTGCCGGTGTCATAGGACTGCTTGGCGATGCTGGCCGCGCGTTCCTGGGCCTTGATCTGCAGGTCGATGGCGTGCAACTGGTTGATGGTGTCGCTGACATCGCCAAGGGCCTTGACCAGGCTCTTGTTGTACTGCGCCACCGCCAGGTCGTAGTCGGCGTCGCGGGCATCGAGGTCGGCGCGCAGGCGGCCGCCGTCGAAGATCGGCAACGACACCGTCGGCGAAATGCTCAGCAGGCGGCTGGCGCTGCCGAACAGCGAATCACCCAGCAGCGACTGGGTGCCGGCCGCGGCGCTGAGGTTCAGGTTGGGGTAGAAGCGGGTCTTGCCAGCGGCCACGTCCTTGCTCGCAGCCTCCACGCGCCAGCGCGCGGCCACCAGGTCCGGGCGGCGGCCCAGCAGCTCGGCAGGCAGTACCGATGGCAACGCCACGGCGCTGGCCTGCAACACTTTCGGCCGGACGATCTCGTTGGCCCGGTCCGGGCCCTTGCCCAGCAGCACCGCCAGGGCGATGCGCGCGCTTTGCAGGCGCTTCTTGGCGTCTTCGGCCGAGGCCTGGGAGCTGGCGGCCAGGCTCTCGGTCTGCTGGAACTGGTAGTCGCTGTCGATGCCGGCCTTCAGGCGGCGCTGGCCCAGGTTCAGCATCTGCTGGGTGCGCTTGAGGTCGTCCTGGGCCAGGTCGTCCATGATGTAGGCCTGGCCCAGGTCACTGTAGGCACGGGCGACATCGGCGGCCAGGGTAAGCCCGGCTGCCTGGCGGTCGACTTCGGCGGCGCGGGCCTGGCCCAGCGCGGCTTCCCAGGCGTCACGCTGGCCGCCCCACAGGTCGAAACTATAGTTGAACGACAACTGCGCCTCGCGCACGGTGGCGTACAGGCCACCCACGCCCTGCGGGTCCTGCACCTTGGGCAGGCGCTCGCGCACCACGCCCGCCGAGGCATCCAGGGTCGGCATGCGCGCAGCGTCCGCTGACAGGGCGGCAGCAGTGGCCTGGTGGGCGCGGGCCGCGGCCACCTGCATGTCGGGGCTGTCGCGCAGGGCTTCGCGGATCAAACCGTCCAGCTGCTCGTCGCCCAGGCTTTTCCACCAGTCGGCTTTCGGCCAGGCGGCAGGCGACAGAGTCACGCCTTTGAGCGTGCCATCGGCCTGCAGGGTTTTCGCGTCGGTGGCCACGCCCGAGGTGTTCAGGCCATGGAAATTGGCACAGCCGGCCAGGCTCATGGCCAGGAACACCAAGCTGAACCGGTTGCGTAAGGACTTGCCGCTCATTTTTCACCTACCCGCAAGGCGGTGAGGGTGTCCCCGGCCGCCAGCAATACTTTGGTTAAGATTCGTTCCAGGTCCGCCAGTTCGGTCGGCTCCAGCACCCCTACCAAATCGTTCATGGCATCGGCGCCAATGTGTGGCATGCGCTCCGCCAGGGAATGCCCCTCGGCGGTCAGTGCCAGGCGGATCTGCCGACGGTCCGTGGCGCAGCGCTTGCGCGTGATCAGGTTTTTCTGTTCCAGGCGGTCGAGCATGCGGGTCATGGAGCCACTGTCCAAAGACAGGTAGCGGCACAGCTCCGCTGGCGTATCGACCTTGTACATGTCAATGAAAATCAACACCTTGAACTGGGCCGAGGTCACACCTTCGGGCACCAGGTGAGTGTCCAGGATGCGATCCTTGACCTGCGACGCACGGCCCAGCAGCAGGCCGATGGTGCAGCGCTGGAAATTTTCCGGGGTGAAATGTCTCATCAAGAAGCCTGCCTAGGCAGTAATTTATACAAGATGTTACTGCCTAGGCAGCTAATGTCAAATAAATTTATTAGCTTGCTTAGTATTCGGACGACAGGCGGGAGGAAAAGTTTAGGCGCAAACACGTAGCCGCTGCCGCAGGCTGCGCTGGCCTTCGAGTCCACTGAAAATCTGCAGCGAACATCGGGGCCAGCGCAGCCTGGCGGCAGCGGCTACAGGGGGTCAGGCGAAGGCAGGCACGCCGCTGTGGAAGCGGAACTCGGGGTCGGGGCTGAGGATCAGGTCGGCCTCCACTTCGCGCACCTTGTCGATGGTCTTGGCAATGTCCTTGGCCTCACCGTAGTGATGCGCCAGCTTCAGGTAACCCTGGTAGTGCCGCGCCTCGCTCTTCAGCAAGCCGTGGTAGAAGGTGCCCAGCTCTTCGTCCAGGTGCGGCACCAGCGCCTCGAAGCGCTCGCAGCTGCGCGCCTCGATGAACGCGCCAACCACCAGCGTGTCCACCAGCTTCACCGGCTCGTGGCTGCGCACCACCTTGCGCAGGCCCGAGGCATAGCGCCCGGCGTTCAGCGGCCGCAGTTCGACGTTGCGGCGCTTCATCAGGCGGATCACCTGTTCATGGTGCACCAGCTCTTCACGGGCCAGGCGCGACATGAAGTTGATCAGGTCGGCGTGGGTGCAGTACTTGGCGATCAGGCTCAGCGCGGTGCTGGCGGCCTTGAACTCGCAGTTCTTGTGGTCCACCAGCATGGTTTCCTGGTTCACCAGGGCTGCGTCGACCCACGCCTGCGGCGTCCTGCAACCGAGGAACTCATGGATTTCAGACAGCATGCTCGACTCCTGGGGCGGGGCAAAAGCCGGCGATTATACGGACCCCACGGCAGATCGCCAGCCGCTATGCTTGAGAGAGGTCAATGGGCCGGACTGGCGGCTGTCTATAGTAGAACCCTACCTGCCCCTACCCGCCCGGGAGAACCGTCATGCAAACCATCCGCAGCCTGTTGGTGGTGCTGGACCCTGAACACGCCCACAGCCAGGCGCTGACCCGCGCCAAGCTGATCGCCGGCGTCACCCAGGCGCACCTGCACCTGTTGATGTGCGACCACCACCAGGACCACAGCGCCCTGCTGACCCTGCTCAAGAGCCAGTTGCACGACGACGGTTTCAGCGCCACGGCCGAGCAGGCCTGGGATGGCAACCTGGAGAAGACCATCATCAAGGTGCAACAGACCGAAGGCTGCGGCCTGGTGATCAAGCAGCACCGCCACGAAAGCGCGCTGAAGCGTTTCCTGCTCACGCCCAGCGACTGGAAGCTGCTGCGCCACTGCCCCTGCGCGGTGCTGATGGTGAAAAGCGAGCGACCCTGGACCCATGGCGTGATCCTGGCGGCGGTCGACGTGGGCAATGCCGACGGCGAACACCGGCATCTTCACGCGAACATCGTCGAACATGGCTTCGACATTGCCCGCCTGGCCAAGGGCGACCTGCACGTGATTGCCGCTCATCCTTCGCCGATGCTGTCGGCCAAGGACCCGGCGTTCCAGCTCAAGGAAACCATCGAGGCGCGCTACCGCGAACAGTGCGCGGCGTTCCAGGCCGAATTTGACATCGACGACGCCCACCTGCACATCGCCGAAGGGCCTGCGGACGTGTTGATCCCCTTCACCGCGCAGAAACTCAACGCCGCCGTCACCGTGATCGGCACCGTGGCCCGCACCGGCGTATCAGGGGCGCTGATCGGCAATACCGCGGAGGTGGTGCTGGATGCGCTGGAAAGTGACGTGCTGGTGCTCAAGACCGACGAGATCATCGCGCACCTGGAAGAGTTGGCCCGCGGATAACCCGTAGCCGCTGCCGCCAGGCTGCGCTGGCCAACGTGGGCCCTGAAAATCTCCAGTGAAGCACAGGGCCAGCGCAGCCTTCGGCAGCGGCTACGGGTTATTCGCCCGGCAGAGCATCCTGCAAAAACCCCGGCGCGATGTAGCGCTCGTAATGCGCCTCCGACAGCAGGAAAAATTCCCGATCAATGGCATCGCGCAGTTCCGGCAGCTCCCAGTCGCGGAATTCGGGCAGCAGGACCATGCCGTAGGCCTCCAGCTGGTTGATCACCCGCGCGCCACGGGCGATCAACTGGTAGGCCCAGCAGTATTCGGACTGGTTGGGTACAAAACGGATCTTGCGTTGCTCCAGCTGAAGGCGCAGCTTGTCCTTGTCGAAGACTTCGAGCTTGGCCACCATCACCTGCACCAGCAGCTGCTCCAGGCGCAGCCACACGGCGCGCTTGGCGTCGTCGTCGTAGCCGTTCCAATGGATCACTTCGTGGTGGAAACGCTTGCAGCCGCGGCATACAAGATCCCCGTAAACCGTGGAGCAGAGGCCTACACAGGGGGTCTTGATGGACTGATTGGACATGGGCCGGCAACGCTTTGACAAAGAAGACAGGCGGCCATGTTAGCCCTTTGTCTAAGGATGATCACCCCTGAAGTGGTAGGGCTTAACTTACCTTTCTTGTTTTTTTGCCGTAGAATCACGCTGCCTTTTTAGGCACCAATGTCCGCTAGAAGCTGTTTTCAAAGCGTCACGAGCACAGTTATCCGACAGAACGGCGTTGGCGCAGGTATTTGCAGGCACAAGTACCTGGCGCCAGCCCTCATCAGCTCCCCGTTCTGGAGGCGTAAAACTTTGAAAGCAGCTTCTACAAGGAATTTCTGCAGCCCCGGCTCATCGGCTCGAGAAGCCGTGCGGTGCATGGGCGCAGAAGTGACTGGATGAGCGTCCCGGACAGGGACCACTGATGAGGGTAATAACTGTGCTTGAAGCCTACCGCAAACACATCGAAGAGCGTGCCGCCCAGGGTATCGTGCCCCAGCCGCTTAACGCCGAACAAACAGCCGGCCTGGTCGAGCTGTTGAAGAATCCTCCGGCTGGCGAAGAAGCCGTCCTTGTCGACCTGATCACCAACCGCGTTCCACCAGGCGTGGACGAAGCGGCCTACGTGAAGGCCGGCTTCCTCTCCGCCATCGCCAAGGGCGAAGCCACCTCCCCGCTGATCGACAAGAAACGTGCCGTCGAGCTGCTGGGCACCATGCAGGGCGGCTACAACATCGCCACCATGGTTGAGCTGCTGGACAGCGCCGAGCTGGCCGCTGTTGCCGCCGAACAGCTCAAGCACACCCTGCTGATGTTCGACGCCTTCCACGACGTGGCTGAAAAAGCCAAGAACGGCAACGAACACGCCAAGGCCGTGCTGCAATCCTGGGCCGACGGCGAGTGGTTCAAGAAGCGCCCGGTGCTGGCCGACAAGATCAGCCTGCGCGTGTTCAAGGTCACCGGCGAAACCAACACCGACGACCTGTCCCCTGCCCCCGACGCCTGGTCGCGCCCAGACATCCCGCTGCACGCCCTGGCCATGCTGAAAATGGCCCGCGACGGTATCGTGCCGGACGTGCAAGGCTCCATCGGCCCGATGAAGCAAATCGAGCAGATGCGTGGCGAAGGCTTCCCGATCGCCTACGTCGGTGACGTGGTAGGTACCGGTTCGTCGCGTAAATCGGCGACCAACTCGGTGCTGTGGTTCTTCGGCGACGACATCCCCTACGTGCCGAACAAGCGCGCCGGTGGTTTCTGCTTCGGCTCGAAAATCGCCCCGATCTTCTACAACACCATGGAAGACGCCGGCGCCCTGCCGATCGAATTCGATGTCTCGAACATCAACATGGGCGACGTGATCGACCTGTACCCGCACGCTGGCAAGGTTTGCAAGCACGGTACCGACGAAGTCATCACCACCTTCGAAATGAAAACCCCGGTGCTGTTGGACGAAGTCCGCGCCGGCGGCCGTATCCCGCTGATCGTCGGCCGTGGCCTGACCGAAAAAGCGCGCGCCGAGCTGGGCCTGGGCCCAACCGACCTGTTCAAGCTGCCGGAAGCGCCGGTCGACACTGGCAAGGGCTTCACCCTGGCACAGAAGATGGTCGGCAAGGCCTGCGGCCTGCCAGTAGGCAAGGGCGTGCGCCCTGGCACCTACTGCGAACCGAAAATGACCACCGTGGGTTCGCAAGACACCACCGGCCCGATGACCCGCGACGAGCTGAAAGACCTGGCCTGCCTGGGCTTCTCCGCTGACCTGGTCATGCAGTCGTTCTGCCACACCGCTGCCTATCCGAAGCCGATCGACGTGGTTACCCACCACACCCTGCCGGACTTCATCCGCACCCGCGGCGGCGTTTCCCTGCGCCCAGGCGACGGCATCATCCACAGCTGGCTGAACCGCATGCTGCTGCCGGACACCGTCGGCACCGGTGGTGACTCGCACACCCGCTTCCCGATCGGCATCTCGTTCCCTGCAGGTTCGGGCCTGGTCGCCTTCGCCGCAGCCACCGGCGTCATGCCGCTGGACATGCCGGAGTCGGTACTGGTGCGCTTCAAGGGCAAGCTGCAACCGGGCATCACCCTGCGTGACCTGGTACATGCCATCCCTTACTACGGCATCCAGAAAGGCCTGCTGACCGTCGAGAAGAAAGGCAAGATCAACGCCTTCTCGGGTCGCATCCTGGAAATCGAAGGCCTGGACGAGCTGACTGTTGAACAGGCATTCGAACTGTCCGACGCCTCGGCCGAGCGTTCCGCCGCTGGTTGCACCATCAAGCTGCCGGAAAAGGCTATCGCCGAGTACCTGAAGTCGAACATCACCCTGCTGCGCTGGATGATCAGCGAAGGCTACGGCGATGCGCGCACCATGGAACGTCGCGCCCAGGCGATGGAAGCCTGGCTGGCCAACCCTGAACTGCTGGCCGCCGATGCCGACGCCGAATACGCCGAAATCATCGAAATCGACCTGGCCGACGTCAAGGAGCCAGTACTCTGCGCCCCTAACGACCCGGACGACGCTCGCCTGCTGTCCACCGTTCAAGGCCAGAAGATCGACGAAGTGTTCATCGGTTCGTGCATGACCAACATCGGTCACTTCCGCGCTGCCGGTAAGCTGCTGGACCAGGTGAAAGGCCAACTGCCGACCCGCCTGTGGCTGTCGCCGCCGACCAAGATGGACGCCCACCAGCTGACCGAGGAAGGCTACTACGGCATCTACGGCAAGGCTGGCGCGCGCATGGAAATGCCAGGCTGCTCGCTGTGCATGGGTAACCAGGCACGCGTTGAGCCGAACAGCACCGTGGTGTCGACCTCGACTCGTAACTTCCCGAACCGCCTGGGCGATGGTGCCAACGTGTTCCTGGCCTCCGCCGAACTGGCTGCCGTTGCCTCGATCCTGGGCAAGCTGCCAACCGTCGAGGAGTACATGGAGTACGCGACGAACATCGACAGCATGGCTGCCGACGTTTACCGCTACCTGAGCTTCGACCAGATCGCCGAATTCCGCGAGGCTGCTGCCAGCGCGAACATTCCGGTGGTTCAGGCCTAAGCCCGACCGGCAATAAAAAAACCCCGTCCTGGTGACGGGGTTTTTTTATGGTCGCAAGGCTGGCCGTGGCACGTTACGACGGATGTAGCAGCAACGGTCTCGGCTAGTAAATGCGGATCTTCGGCGTGGACCAGGGCCAGCGCAGGCTTCGCCAGCGGCTACAAGTGATCTGCGTAGCAGCTGCCGCCAGGCTGCGTCTGGACCCAAACCCGTTCGTCCAGGAACACCGCGGCCGCCAGCTGGCCACACCCAGGGCGTGCAGCCAAAAAAAACCCGTCGCAAGCGACGGGTTTTTTCATGAGCCAGGCAAGCTTACGGGTTGGACGTACCGCTCAACGCCAAGTCCATCAATTCCCGGTTCGCCACTGCATACATGGCGTAATCGGTACCCGTGGCGGCTTTCAACTCTTCAAGCATGGCGCGCCAGCGTACCACCATGTTCTTGTGCTGCTCGGTCCACAGCTCCACGCGCGCGTCCATGTCCGCCGGGCCATCGGCCATCTGCAGCACGGAAATGGTGATCGCCCGCTGCTGGAAGTCGATGTCGTCGCGGAATGCCTCGCGGGCCAGGGCCTGCCAGTTGTTTTCCACCGGCAGGCTGCTGATCTGCTGCAGGTACCAGTTCAGGTCCAGGGAACTGCCCACGGCGAAGAACGCCCGCGCCACTTCCGCAGCGTTGTGACCGGTGACGTCCGAGGCCTCAATGATCGGCAGCAGGGTGTACAGGTGGCTGGTGCCCGCCACCATGCGCGCCAGCAGTTCCGGCACGCCAGCCTCGACGTACCCCTGGTAGCGGGTCTGCCAGACCTCGCGGGTGGGGCCTTCCAGCAGTTCGTCCAGTTTTAGGCCCAGGGCCGCGATGTGCGGTCCGAAGTGCGCCACGTCGCGACCGGCGTCCTGCTCGTTGCGGCGGCTGCGCAGGAACCAGCGCGTGGCACGGCGGCCCAGGCGCATCAGCTCATCCATCAGCGCCAACTGCACCTCGGCGGCCACCTGGTAGTCCAGCGCCTCGATCTGGCGGAACCAGTGCGGCAGGTGGAAGATGTCGCGCACAATCACGTAGGCACCGGCGACGTTGGCCGGGCTCATGCCGGTGGACTCCTTCAGCCGCTGCACGAAGGTGATACCCATGTTGTTGACCAGGTCGTTGGCGATCTGGGTGCTGACGATCTCGCGCTTCAGGCGGTGGCGGCGCATGGACTCGGCGTACTTGCTGACCAGCGACGGCGGGAACGCGGTTTCCATGTCGCGGGTCAAGTAGTCGTCGTCCGGCACCTGGGACTTGAGCAGGGCTTCCTTGAGGTCGATCTTGCTGTAGGAAATCAGCACCGACAGCTCGGCCCGGGTCAGGCCCTGGTTGTTCGCCACGCGCTCCACCAGCTGCTCCTCGGACGGCAGGAACTCGATGGCACGGTCCAGCTTGCCGCGGCTTTCCAGGTCAGCCATCAGGCGCTTGTACTCGGCCAGGCGCTCGTAGGCACGGCGCGCGGCCAGGGACAGGGCCTGGGTCTGCTTGTAGTTGTTGCCCAGCACCAGGTGGCCGACCTCATCGGTCATGCTGCCCAGCAGCAGGTTGCGCTGCTTCTCGGTCATGTCGCCGGCCTGCACCGCTTCGTTGAGCAGGATCTTGATGTTGACCTCGTGGTCGGAGCAGTCCACGCCACCGGCGTTGTCGATGAAGTCGGTGTTGGTGGCACCGCCCAGCAGGCCGAACTCCACGCGCCCCAGCTGGGTCATGCCCAGGTTGCCGCCCTCGCCCACCACCTTGCAACGCAGCTCGTTGCCGTTCACGCGCAGGGCGTCGTTGGCCTTGTCGCCCACGTCGGCATGGGACTCGCTGCTGGCCTTGACGTAGGTGCCGATGCCGCCGTTCCACAGCAGGTCTACCGGCGCCTTCAGCAGGGCGTTCAGCAGTTCGGTAGGCGTCAGTTTGTCCGCCTGGATGTCGAAGCGTTGCTTCATCTGCGGGCTGATGGCGATGCTCTTGGCGCTGCGCGGGAAGATACCGCCGCCCCCGGACATGAGCGCCGTGTTGTAGTCGCTCCAGGCCGAGCGCGGCAGGTCGAACAGGCGCTGGCGCTCGGCGAAGCTGCTGGCCGGGTCCGGGTTGGGGTCGATGAAGATGTGCAGGTGGTTGAAGGCGGCCACCAGCTGCAGTTTGTCGGACATCAGCAGGCCGTTGCCGAACACGTCGCCGGCCATGTCGCCGATGCCGATCACCGTGGTCACGTCCTGTTGCACATTGATGCCGCGTTCGCGGAAGTGGCGCTGCACGCCCACCCACGCACCCTTGGCGGTGATGCCCATTTTCTTGTGGTCGTAGCCGGCCGAACCGCCCGAGGCGAAGGCGTCGCCCAGCCAGAAGCCGTAGTCGATGGCAATGCCGTTGGCGATGTCGGAGAAGGTCGCCGTACCCTTGTCGGCGGCCACCACCAGGTAGGGGTCATCGTCGTCGTGGCGCACCACGTTGGCTGGCGGCACCACGCCGCCGTCCTTGAGGTTGTCGGTGATGTCCAACAGGCCCGAGATGAACAGGCGGTAGCAGGCGATGCCCTCGGCCTGGATATCGTCACGGCTGCCGCCCAGGGGCAGGCGCCGCGGCAGGAAGCCGCCCTTGGCGCCCACGGGCAGGATCACCGAGTTCTTCACCTGCTGGGCTTTTACCAGGCCCAGCACCTCGGTGCGGAAGTCTTCCTCGCGGTCCGACCAGCGCAGGCCGCCACGGGCGACGTTGCCGAAACGCAGGTGCACGCCTTCGACGCGCGGGCTGTAGACGAAGATCTCGAACTTGGGCACCGGCTTGGGCAGCTCGGGAATCAACTTGGGGTTGAACTTGAAGCTGAAGTACGACTTGGCGTGACCGTTGGCGTCAGGTTGGTAGAAGTTGGTGCGCAAGGTGGCCTTGATCAGGTCCAGGTAGCGCCGCAGGATGCGGTCCTCGTTGAGCACCTGCACGTCGTCCAGCGCCGTGAGGATGGCCTGCTCCAGGCGTTGCTGCTTGTCGTCGAGGTCTTCGCCGGTGAGCTTGCGCGCCAGGTAGAAACGGGTCTTGAACAGCCGGGTCAGCTCGCGGGCGATGTCGGTGTGGTTGTTCAGGGTGCTGGCGATGTAGCCCAGGTCGAAGCCCAGGCGGATCTGCTTCAGGTAGCGGGCGTAGGCACGCAGCAGCGCCACGTCGCGCCACGGCAGGCCGGCGGTCAGCACCAGGCGGTTGAAGGCATCGTTCTCGGCGTCGCCCTGCACGATGTGGACGAAAGCGTCCTGCAGGGTGTCGTTGAGCTGCTGGATGTCCAGGTCCAGGCCTTCGGCAGCGGTGAAGGCGAAGTCATGAATCCAGAACTCGCGGCCATTGGTGTGGCGCAGGCGGTACGGGAACTCGCCCAGCACCCGCAGGCCGAGGTTTTCCAGGATCGGCAGCACGTCGGACAGCGCCAGCGGCGTGTCGGCGTGGTACAGCTTGCAGTGCAGCTGCTGCCTGCCGGTCTGCGCCAGCGGCTGGTAGAAGCTCATCACCAGCGGGCGCTTGTCGTTCAGGGCCAGCAGGTGCTGCATGTCGACCACCGCCGAATGCGCGGCGAAGCGCTCGCGGTAGCCGGCCGGGAAGCCTTTCGGGAAGTCGGCCAGCACGTTGGTGCCGTGGGCCTCGCCGAACGCCTCGACGGTCAGGCTGGCGTAGTCGTCCTGCCACGAACGGCAAGCCTGCACCACTTCGTTTTCCAGCTGCAGCGGGTCGATGTCGATGCGGTTCTTGGGGTCCACGCGCAGGATCAACTGCACCCGCGCCAGTACCGATTCCGAGAAGAAGGTCCAGAACTCGCAGTCGCTGGCCTTGAGGCGGTCCATCAGCACCTGCTGGATCTTCTGCCGGACCTCGGTGGAGTAGACGTCACGCGGTACGTAGGCCAGGCAGTAGCAGAAGCGCCCGTACGGGTCCTTGCGCAGGAACACGCGGATCTTGTTGCGCTCCTGGATCTGCACGATGGACATCACGGTGGTGAACAGCTCGTCCACCGGGGTCTGGAACAGGTCGTCGCGGGGCAGAACTTCCACCACCTGGGCCAGTTCCTTGCCCAGGTGCGCCTTGGGATCGAAGCCCGAGCGGCGCTCGATCTCGGCGACCTTGCGGCGAATGTACGGGATCTGCCGGACACTCTCGCCGTACACCGTGGAGGTGTACAGGCCCATGAAGCGGCATTCCTTGATGACCCGGCCGTTGGCGTCCAGCTGGCGCACCGAGACGTAGTCCGGGTAAGCCGGGCGGTGCACGCGGCTGGGGTGCGCGGCCTTGGCGAAGGACAGCAGCAGCGGTTCGTTCAGGTAGTTGACGGCATAGTCTTCGATGCGCAGGTCATCGGCGCTGAGGCCGGCGCGCAGCAGGCGGGTCAGGCCCAGGAACGAGCTTTCGTCGTACACCAGGTGGCCGCCGTCGGCGTCGTTGGCCACCACGAATTCTTCATAGCCCAGGAAGGTGAAATGGTTGGCCACCAGCCATTCCAGGAAGGTCTTGACCTCGGCCTTTTCCTCTTCATCCACCCCATAGGGGCTCTGGTCCACCAGTTGCAGCACTTCGCGGACCTTGGCCTTCATCGGCTCGAAATCGGCCACGGCCACGCGCACTTCCACCAGCACCTGCTCCAACTCCTTGGCCAGCAGCTTGAGCTCGGCGGCGTTGGCGCAGCGGTCGATCTCCAGGTACATCAGCGATTCCTGCAGCACGCCCTCGCCCTGGGTGCCCTTGGGCAGCAGCTCCTGCAGGCTGCCATCGGCGCCGCGGCGCACGCTGAGCACGGTGGTCTGCAGGGTGTGGATGCTGTAGCCGCGGCGGTTGAGCTCGGTGCGCACCGAGTCCACCAGGAACGGCAGGTCGTGGTGCAGCACCTCGACTGCGGTGTGGGTGGATTGCCAGCCGTGGCGTTCGTAATCGGGGTTGTACACCCTTACCTGGGGCTGGGCGTGGTCGAACCGCTCCAGCAGGCGCCAGGCCGAAAGGGTACAGCCGGCCAGGTCGCTGAGGCGGCGCTGGGTGAGTTCGTCCAATGAGATGATGCCGAAGAACTGATCAGCGAACAGCGCTACTTGTGGCAGGGCCTGCTCGCTAACGTGCTGCGCCAGGGCCGCTTTCAGTTGTTGCTGGAAGTCGGCTTTGCTGGCTGCGGTGAAGAACGCCATCTGTGGTACTCCGCTTGGGCTTGTTTTTGAATGAAGCGTCGCGTGTGTTCCCCTCTGGGATCAACCATAGCCAACCCGCCGCAAGAGGGGAGGAAAAACCCGATACCGGAGGTTGCCGGCATCGAGGGCAAGGGTCCGAACCGGTGCCTTGGACGTTGCACCAAAATGGACCGCTTGCCGACTCCCCAGCTTACCCAGTGCAACAGCTTCGATACTTGCAGGGCTGCGACATATTCGGTCAATCAGGAGTTGTCGTACGAGCTACACAGGGCGTTGCACACACAGGTTTCAGAATCGGCGCAAAGAGTGTCAGAATCGCTACCTGCCCTCCTACCTTGGTAAAAATCATGCAATTTCAAGCCAGCCAGTTGATGGTCAACCCTTGTGACGACGAAGAAGACAACATGGCGCTGGTGTGCTGCCACGATGAAAAAGGCGGCATGATCCTCATCACCCGCATGGCCGATGACAAGGACGTGGAATTCACCTTGGGCGAGGAAGAACCGTGCTACGTACGCGACTTCAAGGTCACCCTGGACGAGAACACCCTGAAGTTCGAACTGGCCGCCGATGACGCCGACGTATTGAACGGCGACGCCGAACTGGTGATCCACTATGACAAGGGCCAGGTAGACCTGGCTGAAGTCGAGGAAACCCTGCGCAACATCCTCGACGGCACCGGCACCTACGTGAGCCACATCGCCCGCTGATCACGCCCTGGAGCGCGCCATGACCCGCCCGGTATTCGACGCTCACTGCCACATCATCGACCCGCGCTTCCCGCTGGTCGCCAATGACGGCTACTTGCCACCCACCTACACGGTGGACGATTACCAGGCCCAGGTCGCACCGCTGGGCGTGTGCGGCGGCGCGGTGGTGTCGGGCTCGTTCCAGGTGTTCGACCAGCAGTACCTGCTGGCCGCCCTCGCGCAACTGGGGCCGGGCTACGTGGGGGTGACCCAGCTGCCGGCTTCAGTCACCGACGCCGAGCTGCAGCACCTTGACCGCCACGGCGTGCGCGCCCTGCGCTTCAACCTCAAGCGCGGTGGTTCCGAACAGCTGGACAAGCTGGAGCCCTTCGCCAAGCGCGTGCATGAACTGCTGGGCTGGCACGCCGAGCTGTACGTCGATTCCCGTGATTTGCACGCGCTGGAGGCACGCCTGCTGCGCCTGCCCGAAGTCAGCATCGACCACCTGGGCCTGAGCCGTGACGGCCTGCCCACGCTGTTGCGCCTGGCCGAACGCGGCGTGCGGGTGAAGGCCTGCGGCTTCGGCCGGGTGGATTTCCCCGTGGGGCCGGCGTTGCAGGCTATTTACGCGGCCAATCCCCATGCACTGATGTTCGGCACCGACCTGCCGTCCACGCGGGCGCCGCGGCCGTTCCAGGTCGAGGACCTGGGGCTGGTGGAGGACATGCTGGGGGACGATGGTGCGCAGATGGTGCTGTGGGGCAATGCGCGGGATTTCTATCGGTTGTGACGGGCCAGGCGACATGTTGTGTCGCCCTTGAGATCGACCCGGCCTCGCGGCCGGTGCTACATCTGGTTCAGGCCAGCCAGGCCTGTGCAGTCAATCGAGCTTCTTGCGGATCCAGTAGAGGTAGGTACCCTCGCCTTCACGCCGCTCCACCAGTTCATGCCCCAGGAACACGCAGAACTTGGGAATGTCGCGCTGGGTCGAGGGGTCGGTGGCGATCACCTTCAGCAAGCCGCCGGCCGGCAGGTCGCGCACGTGCTGGTGCAGCATCATCACCGGTTCCGGGCAGTTGAGGCCGGTGGCGTCGAGCACGCCATCCACGGCCAGTTCAGCAGGTTCAGACATACAAATCTCCAGAAACGTGTGGGCATTGTCAGCCAATGCCCGGGCGCAGGTCACCCCTTGCGCGGGGCCTTCTTGGTCGGGGTGTCGATACGGCGCAGGTGGCAGGTCACTTCCTCGCGGTCGTGGTAGAGCTGCTTGCAGCCGATTTCCACTTCAATACCACGGGCCTTGAAGCCGTCGGCGATGCGCTCCAGCAAGCGGCGCACCTCGGCGTAGCGCTGCTTCATCGGCAACTTCAGGTTGACCACCGCCTCGCGACACAGGCCCTCGCCCAGCCAGGTTTCCAGCAGGGAAGCGCTGCGGGCCGGCTTCTCGACGATGTCGCACACCATCCAGTCCACGGTGGGGCGCGGCTTGTAGGTGAAACCGTCAGCCATCAGGTGGGTGACCAGGCCGGTGTCCATCAGGCTCTGGGCCATGGGGCCGTTGTCGATGGCCGTCACCAGCATGCCGCGGCGCACCAGCTGGTAGGTCCAGCCGCCGGGCGCGGCGCCCAGGTCGACCCCGGTCATGTCTTCCGACAGACGCGCGTCCCACTCGTCGCGCGGGATGAAGTGGTGCCAGGCCTCTTCCAGCTTCAGCGTCGAGCGGCTGGGCGCCTCGCGGGGGAACTTCAGGCGCGGGATGCCCATGGGCCACATGGCCGAATTGTGCGCCGGGGCCAGGCCCAGGAACACTTCCCGGCCGCTGCGGAAGGTCAGCAGCAGGCGCGGCAGGTCGTCGTCTTCCACCAGCTTGCCGGCCTTGAGCAGGGCCTTGCGCAGCGGGCCTTCGAATTTGCGACAGAAGGTCGACAATTCCTTGCCGTCGTTGGTATCCAGCACTTCCAGCCACAGGCTGCCGCAGGTCGGATACGCGCCGAGGGCATCGAGCAGCACGCTGATGCGGTCGGTTTCCGGCAGTTCCACGAACGCGCCACGCGCCCACTGGCGCGGGAAGATCAGGTCGCTGAAGTTGACCTCGTCCATCAGCCGCTCAAGGTCCGCCGGTTCATGGCAGACGAACTCGGCGAAGGCGCTGGCCGGCTTGGCCTTGGCGTAGCCAGCCACGTCGAAATACGCGGCCAGTTCGGAAATTTCGGAACAGACTTCGCCTTCGAAGCCCGGCCGGCAGTGCATAAACAGGGTATTCATCAACCACTCCTGGACCGGCGCCCCGACAGTAGGTCGCCGCCATGGCGAGCGCACCACTGGCGCGCTGCCGAAATCGGCGCATTCTAAAGGAAGTTCGGAACCGGCGACACGCCTGGACAGTCAGGTGTAATGATAGCTAGCTACGCTTTATGCCCTGGGTCCGTGCCGTGCGGACCTTCGCGGCAGCCGCCAAGGAGTGATTTCATGCCCTCGCTTGATAGCCTGAAGACCCTCAAGACCCTGCAGGTCGACGACCGTCAGTACCATTATTTCAGCCTGCCCGAAGCCGCCAAGAGCCTGGGTGCCCTGCAACAACTGCCCATGTCCCTGAAAGTGCTGCTGGAAAACCTGCTGCGCTGGGAGGACGCCAAGACCGTCACCGGCGATGACCTCAAGGCCCTGGCCGCCTGGCTCAAGGACCGCCGCAGCGACCGCGAGATCCAGTACCGCCCTGCCCGCGTGCTGATGCAGGACTTCACCGGCGTGCCGGCGGTGGTCGACCTGGCCGCCATGCGCGCCGCCGTGGCCAAGGCCGGCAGCGACCCGCAGCGCATCAACCCGCTGTCGCCGGTGGACCTGGTGATCGACCACTCGGTGATGGTCGACAAATACGGCGACAACCAGGCCTTCGGCGAAAACGTCGACATCGAGATGCAGCGCAACGGCGAGCGTTACGCCTTCCTGCGCTGGGGCCAGAGCGCCTTCGACAACTTCAGCGTGGTGCCCCCAGGCACCGGCATCTGCCACCAGGTGAACCTGGAGTACCTGGGCCGCACCGTGTGGACCAAGGAAGAGGACGGCCGCACCTACGCCTTCCCCGATACCCTGGTGGGCACCGACTCGCACACCACCATGATCAACGGCCTGGGCGTGCTGGGCTGGGGCGTGGGCGGCATCGAGGCCGAGGCGGCCATGCTCGGCCAGCCGGTGTCGATGCTGATTCCCGAGGTGATCGGCTTCAAGCTCACCGGCAAGCTCAAGGAAGGCATCACCGCCACCGACCTGGTGCTCACCGTCACCCAGATGCTGCGCAAGAAAGGCGTGGTGGGCAAATTCGTCGAATTCTACGGCGACGGCCTGGCCGACCTGCCCCTGGCGGACCGCGCCACCATCGCCAACATGGCCCCGGAATACGGCGCCACCTGCGGTTTCTTCCCGGTGGATGAGGTCACGCTGGACTACCTGCGCCTGTCCGGCCGCCCCGAGGCCACGGTAAAACTGGTGGAGGCCTACACCAAGGCCCAGGGCCTGTGGCGCCTGCCAGGCCAGGAACCGCTGTTCACCGACAGCCTGGCGCTGGACATGGGCACGGTTGAAGCCAGCCTGGCGGGACCCAAGCGGCCCCAGGACCGGGTGGCGCTGCCGAAAGTGGCCCAGGCGTTCTCGGACTTCATCGGCCTGCAACTCAAGCCGTCCAGCAAGGACGAAGGCCGCCTGGAAAGCGAGGGCGGCGGTGGCGTGGCCGTGGGCAACGCTGCCCAGGCCGGCGAGGCGCAGTACAGCTGGCAGGGCCAGACCCACCACCTCAAGGACGGCGCCGTGGTGATCGCCGCCATTACCTCGTGCACCAACACCTCCAACCCCAGCGTGATGATGGCCGCCGGGCTGGTGGCGAAGAAGGCCGTGGAAAAAGGCCTGCAGCGCAAGCCCTGGGTGAAGAGCTCCCTGGCCCCCGGTTCGAAAGTGGTGACCGATTACTACAAGGCCGCCGGCCTCACCCAGTACCTCGACGCCCTGGGCTTCGACCTGGTGGGCTACGGCTGCACCACCTGCATCGGCAACTCCGGGCCGCTGGACGAGCCCATCGAGAAAGCTATCCAGCAGGCCGACCTGACCGTGGCCTCGGTGCTTTCGGGCAACCGCAACTTCGAGGGCCGCGTGCACCCGCTGGTGAAAACCAACTGGCTGGCCTCGCCGCCGCTGGTGGTCGCCTACGCCCTGGCCGGCAGCGTGCGCATCGACATCAGCAGCGAACCCCTGGGCACCGGCAAGGACGGCAAGCCGGTGTACCTGCGCGACATCTGGCCCAGCCAGCAGGAAATCGCCGACGCGGTGCGCAGCGTCGACACCGCGATGTTCCACAAGGAATACGCCGAGGTGTTCGCCGGCGACGCCCAGTGGCAGGCCATCGAGATGCCCCAGGCCGCCACCTATGTCTGGCAGGACGACTCCACCTACATCCAGCACCCGCCGTTCTTCGACGACATCACCGGCGCGCTCAAGCCGGTGGTCGACGTGCAGGGCGCCCGCGTGCTGGCGCTGCTGGGCGACTCGGTGACCACCGACCACATCTCCCCCGCCGGCAACATCAAGGCCGACAGCCCCGCCGGCCGCTACCTGCGGGAGAAAGGCGTGGAGCCGCGCGACTTCAATTCCTACGGCTCACGCCGCGGCAACCATGAAGTGATGATGCGCGGCACCTTCGCCAACATTCGCATCCGCAACGAAATGCTCAACGGCGAGGAAGGCGGCAACACCTACTACATCCCCACGGGCGAGCGCCTGGCCATCTATGACGCGGCCATGCGCTACCAGGCCGACGGCACGCCGCTGGTGGTGATCGCCGGGCAGGAATATGGCACCGGCTCCAGCCGCGACTGGGCGGCCAAGGGCACCAACCTGCTGGGGGTGAAGGCGGTGATCGCCGAGAGCTTCGAGCGCATCCACCGCTCCAACCTGGTGGGCATGGGCGTGTTGCCGCTGCAGTTCAAGGATGGCCAGAGCCGCAAGACCCTGAAGCTGAGCGGGCGCGAGACCCTCGACATCACCGGCCTGAGCGGCGCCGACCTGCGCCCGCACATGGACCTGACCCTGCGCATCACCCATGAGGACGGCAAGCAGGAAAATGTGACGGTGCTGTGCCGCATCGACACCCTCAACGAGGTGGAGTACTTCAAGGCCGGCGGCATCCTGCACTACGTGCTGCGCCAGCTGATCGCCTCATGAAAACGACGCTACCTGCGTAGCCGCTGCCGCCAGGCTGCGCTGGCCCTGAGCCTCCCTGAAGATCTTCAGCGACCTCGCGGGCCAGCGCAGCCTGGCGGCAGCGGCTACAAGCACGCAGCGGGATTCGGGGAAATTTAATTTCAATTTTGTGGCGCCGCGGCCGACAACCTGTGAAAGCCTTGCGGAACCCCACAGCCATGCGTAACAACCAGCCCGTCACCCAGCGCGAAAGGACGTTTCCTGCCCAGCAGCGCCTGATTTCCACCACCGATGCCAAAGGAATGATCACCTACTGCAATGACGCGTTCGTCGAGATCAGTGGTTTTTCCCGTGACGAGTTGATCCGTGCGCCGCACAACACCGTGCGCCACCCGGACGTGCCAGCGGCAGTGTTCGAGCACATGTGGGCCACCCTGCGCCAGGGCCAGCCGTGGATGGGCATCGTCAAGAATCGCTGCAAGAACGGCGATTTCTATTGGGTGAACGCCTACGTCACGCCGATTTTCGACAACAACCAGGTGGTGGGCTACGAGTCGGTGCGGGTCAAGCCCAGCGCCGAGATGATTCGTCGCGCCCAATCACTCTACGAACGCCTGAACAGCGGCAAGTCCGCGGTGCCGCGCCGCGACCGCTGGTTGCCGGTGGTGCAGGACTGGCTGCCGTTCATTCTGGTCAGCCAGGTCGGCTTCCTGATTGGCAGTTGGCTGGGCAGCTGGTGGGGCTTCGCCGTGGCCGCCCTGCTCTCGGTGCCGCTGGGCCTGGTGGGCCTGAGCTGGCAGCAACGGGGCATCAAGCGCCTGCTGCGCCTGGCCGAACAGACCACCTCCGACCCGCTGATCGCGCAGATGTACACCGACAGCCGCGGCGCCCAGGCGCGTCTTGAGCTGTCCATCCTCAGCCAGGACGCCCGCCTGAAGACCTGCCTCACCCGCCTGCAGGACACCGCCGAGCACCTCAACGACCAGGCCCGGCAGTCCGACGGCCTGGCCCACCAGAGCTCCGAGGGCCTGGAGCGCCAGCGCGTGGAAACCGAACAGGTGGCCGCTGCGGTCAACCAGATGGCCGCTACCACCCAGGAAGTGGCCAGCCACGTGCAGCGCACCGCCGACGCCACCCAGCAGGCCAACCTGCTGACCAGCCAGGGCCGTGGCATTGCCGGCGAAACCCGCGAAGCTATCCAGCGCCTGTCGGTGGTGGTGGGCGAGACCGGCCAGACAGTGACCCAGCTGGCCAAGGACAGCGACGAGATCGGCGGCGTGGTGGACGTGATCAAGGGCATCGCCGACCAGACCAACCTGCTGGCACTGAACGCCGCCATCGAAGCCGCCCGTGCCGGCGAGATGGGCCGTGGCTTCGCCGTGGTCGCCGATGAAGTGCGCCAGTTGGCGCAGCGCACCAGCGAATCCACTGGCCAGATCCACGCGCTGATCGCCAAGCTGCAGCAAACCGCAGGCGCCGCCGTGCAGACCATGGAAGCCGGCCATCGCCAGGCCGAGGAAGGCGTGGCAAGGGTGCTAGAAGCCGACCAGGCGCTGGTGGGCATCAGCGAGGCGGTGGCGCACATCACCGACATGACCACGCAGATTGCCGCTGCCACCGAGGAGCAGAGCGCGGTGGCCGAGGAGATCAGCCGCAACATCAGCACCATCGCCAACCTGGCGGACCAGACCAGCGAGCAGGCGCAGAACTCCGCCCTGCTGAGCGAAGAACTGACCCGCACGGCGCACAGCCAGTACTCGCTGGTAGAACGCTTCAACCGCTGAAACTCCCGTAGCAGCGGCCAAAGGCCGCGTCAGGAACCACGCGGTGCCTGTGACGCGGCCTTCGGGCCGCTGCTACGGGGCCCCTTGTACCTCGTGTATCGCGGCCAAGGCCGGCTCCTACCACGGACGGCGTAGGAGCCGACTTTAGTCGCGATGCAGACGACGCCGTTTCAAGACAATTGCTGCCACGGGTCAGCGTAGAAACCGCGCCACCGCCTGCGCCGCCGCCTCGATATGCTGCTCATGGCTGAACCCCGACGCCTTCAATGGCTTGAGGTCATGATCCCCCGCCACCAGCCAGCACAGCTCGATTTTCCCCGACAACACATACCCCTCCACCGCCGCCCGGTTGCCCAGCGCGTCGCGTTCGCCTTGCACGATAAGGGTCGGCGTCGCCAGCGCCGCCAGGTGCTCCACCCGCGGTTTCTCCGACTTGCCCGCGGCATAGAACGGATACCCCAGGCACACCAGCGCCGCAGCCCCCAACTCGTCCGCCAGCAGGCTGGCCATGCGCCCACCCATGGACTTGCCGCCGATCGCCAGGGTGCCGGTCACCAGCGGCCGCACCTGGGCGTAGACCTCGCGCCAGCATTCCAGCAGCTTGGGCTTGGGGTTGGGCGGGCGCTTGCCGCCGTCCAGGCGGCGCTGGGCCATGTAGGGGAACTCGAAGCGCAACACGCCGACGCCCCTGGCCGCCAGCTGCTCGCTGATGCTGGCCATGAAGCCGCTGTCCATGGGCGCGCCGGCGCCGTGGGCCAGTATCAGGCAGGCCACAGGCGCGCCCTGTGGCGCGTTCCACAGCCAGCCCCGGGCCTGGGCCAGCGCGGCCAATTGATCCTGGTCAATGCTGCAAGGCTGCGGCTCTTTCATGCTGGTTCCACCGTGAAAAAATAACGGCCGCCATGATGCCACGTCGACGCCGCCACGCGGCAGCGCCCGCGTGCGGTATGTCCACACAGCGACTAAGCTCATAGCGTTGAAAACTGGGCTGGACGGATATGTTTCCGGATGTTCAGAAACCCCTCCGCCAGCGACCCCGGCAAAGCCCCTAGCAACGCTGGAAGGCCCGCCACGTGGACGTCGGAGCGACCGACAAGAATTGCTAGCCATGATTGCTAGCAACTCTTGCATCACCCCTTTGCATTCTCCATACTGCGGCCGGTTTATAAATTCAATAACAACACCTGAACCGTGGATAACCCGCTATGAGCACAGTAATCGCTCCGACTGCGTACAACTACAAGGTGGTCCGGCAGTTCGCCATCATGACGGTGGTCTGGGGAATCGTCGGCATGGGCCTGGGGGTGTTCATCGCCTCGCAACTGGTCTGGCCGCAGCTCAACTTCGACCTGCCCTACACCACCTTCGGCCGCCTGCGCCCCCTGCACACTAACCTGGTGATCTTCGCCTTCGGCGGCTGCGCACTGTTTTCGACGTCCTACTACGTGGTGCAGCGCACGTGTCAGACGCGGCTGATTTCCGACGGCCTGGCGGCGTTCACGTTCTGGGGCTGGCAGGCGGTGATCGTCAGCGCCATCATCACCCTGCCGCTGGGCTACACCACCACCAAGGAATACGCCGAGCTGGAATGGCCCATCGCCATCCTGCTGGCGATCGTGTGGATCTGCTACGCGATCACGTTCTTCGGCACCATCGTCAAGCGCAACACCAAGCACATCTACGTGGGTAACTGGTTCTACGGCGCGTTCATCCTGGTGACGGCGATGCTGCACATCGTCAACCACATCTCGCTGCCGGTGAGCCTGTTCAAGTCCTACTCGGCCTACGCCGGCGCCACCGACGCCATGATCCAGTGGTGGTACGGCCACAACGCCGTGGGCTTTTTCCTGACCACCGGTTTCCTGGGCATGATGTATTACTTCGTACCCAAGCAGGCCGAGCGGCCAATCTACTCCTACCGCCTGTCCATCGTGCACTTCTGGGCGCTGATCACCCTGTACATCTGGGCCGGCCCGCACCACCTGCACTACACCGCCCTGCCCGACTGGGCGCAGTCGCTGGGCATGGTGATGTCGATCATCCTGCTGGCGCCCAGCTGGGGCGGCATGATCAACGGCATGATGACCCTCTCGGGCGCCTGGCATAAGCTGCGCACCGACCCGATCCTGCGCTTTTTGGTGGTGTCACTGGCGTTCTACGGCATGTCCACCTTCGAAGGCCCGATGATGGCCATCAAGACGGTCAACTCGCTGTCCCACTACACCGACTGGACCATCGGCCACGTGCACGCCGGTGCCTTGGGCTGGGTGGCGATGATCTCCATCGGCGCCGTCTACCACATGATCCCGAAACTGTTCGGCCGCGCGCAGATGCACAGCATCGGCCTGATCAACGCGCACTTCTGGCTGGCCACCATCGGCACCGTGCTGTACATCGCCTCCATGTGGGTGAACGGTATCACCCAGGGCCTGATGTGGCGCGCCATCAACGACGACGGCACGCTCACCTACTCCTTCGTCGAGGCCCTGCAGGCCAGCCACCCTGGCTACATCGTGCGGGCACTGGGCGGCTCGTTCTTCGCCAGCGGTATGCTGCTGATGGCCTGGAACGTGTGGCGCACCGTGCGCGCCTCCACGCCTGAAGAAGCTGAGGCGGCCACCCAGATCGCCGTCGTGGGGGCTCACTGATGAAACATGAAGTGCTCGAGAAGAACATTGGCCTGCTGGCCTTCTTCATGGTCATCGCCGTGGCCATCGGTGGCCTGACCCAGATCGTCCCGCTGTTTTTCCAGGACGTCACCAACAAGCCCATCGAAGGCATGAAGCCGCGCCCGGCGCTGGAGCTGGAAGGCCGCGACGTGTTCATCGCCAACGGCTGCGTGGGTTGCCACTCGCAGATGATCCGGCCGTTCCGCGCCGAGACCGAACGCTATGGCCACTACTCGGTGGCCGGCGAAAGCGTGTGGGACCACCCCTTCCTGTGGGGCTCCAAGCGCACCGGGCCGGACCTGGCCCGGGTGGGCGGGCGCTACTCGGACGACTGGCACCGCGCGCACCTGTACAACCCGCGCAACGTGGTGCCCGAGTCGGTGATGCCGGCCTACCCGTTCCTGGTGGAGCGCAAGGTCGACGCCAGCCTGACCGCGAAGAAGATGCAAGTGCTGCGTGAACTGGGCGTGCCCTACACCGACGCCGACATCGCCGGCGCCGAGGCGGCCGTCAAGGGCAAGACCGAAATGGACGCACTGGTGGCCTACCTGCAAGGCCTTGGCACCCTCATCAAGAGCAAACGGTGACGCACATGGATATCGGAACCATCCGAGGCCTGGGCACCGTCGTGGTGATGGTGGCCTTTATCGGCCTGGCGTTGTGGGTGTTCAGCGGCCGGCGCAAGAAGGACTTCGACGAAGCCACCTTGCTGCCGTTCGCCGATGATCCCGACGCCATCGCCAAGGTGGAACAAGCCCAGGCGCAAGCGCGCGCGTCCAGGAGTGACAAGCAATGACAACGTTTTGGAGTCTGTACGTAACCGTCCTCACCCTGGGCACCATCGTGTCCCTGACCTGGCTGCTGTTCTCCACCCGTCGCGGGCAGCGCAGCGAGGCCACCGAGGAGACCGTGGGCCACTCGTTCGACGGCATCGAGGAATACGACAACCCGCTGCCCAAGTGGTGGTTCATGCTGTTCGTGGGCACCATCATCTTCGCCCTCGGCTACCTGAGCCTGTACCCCGGCCTGGGCAGCTGGACCGGCCTGCTGCCCGGCTACCAGTACCTGGACAACGACACCAAGAAGCAGTTTTCCGACGGCAAGACCGGCTGGACCGGCGTGCACGAGTGGGAAAAGGAAATGGCCCGCGCCGACGCCCGCTTCGGGCCGATCTATGCCAAATTCGCGGCCATGCCCATCGAAGAGGTGGCCAAGGACCCGCAGGCGCTGAAAATGGGCAGCCGCCTGTTCGCCAGCAACTGCTCGGTGTGCCACGGCTCCGACGCCAAGGGCGCCTACGGCTTCCCCAACCTGACGGATGAAGACTGGCGCTGGGGCGGCGAGCCCGCCACCATCGAGACCACCATCCTGGGCGGCCGCCACGCGGTGATGCCGGCCTGGGCCGAGGTCATCGGCGAACAGGGCGTGGCCGACGTCGCCGCCTTCGTCATCAGCCAGCTCGACGGCCGCAAGCTGCCCGACGACGCCAAGGCCGACGCCGCCAACGGCCAGAAAATCTTCGCCGCCAACTGCGTCGCCTGCCACGGCCCCGAAGGCAAGGGCACGCCGGCCATGGGCGCCCCCAACCTCACCCACCCGCAGGCGTTCATCTACGGCTCAAGCTTCGCCCAGCTGCAACAGACCATCCGCTACGGCCGCCAGGGCCAGATGCCGGCGCAGGAACTGCTGCAAGGCAAGGACAAGGTGCATTTGCTGGCGGCGTATGTGTACAGCCTTTCCCACGGAGACGAAAAGCCCCAGGACTAACCCGTAGCAGCTGCCGTCAGGCGGCGTCCGGCAACACACTGGCCGTGCCTGGCACTATGCGGCGCCTGTGACGCGGCCTAACGGCCGCTGCTACAGGATCTAACGACCGCGCTTCACCGTGAGGCTCACTGATGAGCAAGCAGATTCCGGTACATGATGTCACCCCGCCGGCCGCGAAAGGCGACAGCGTCGACCTGTACGCGTCGCGGGAGAAGATCTACACCCGGGCGTTCACCGGGGTGTTCCGCAACCTGCGGCGGGTGGGTGGGGCGTTCCTGTTCCTGCTGTATTTCGGCACCGTGTGGCTGAACTGGGGTGGCCACCAGGCGGTGTGGTGGAACCTGCCGGAGCGCAAGTTCTACATCTTCGGCGCCACCTTCTGGCCGCAGGACTTCATCCTGTTGTCGGGCATCCTCATTGTCAGCGCCTTCGGGCTGTTCTTCATCACCGTATTCGCCGGCCGCGTGTGGTGCGGCTACACCTGCCCGCAAAGCGTGTGGACATGGATTTTCATGTGGTGCGAGAAGGTCACCGAAGGCGACCGCAACCAGCGCATCAAGCTCGACAAGGCGCCCATGAGCGCCAGCAAGTTCGGGCGCAAGGCCGCCAAGCACGGCCTGTGGCTGCTGATCGGCTTCGTCACTGGCATGACCTTCGTCGGCTACTTCTCGCCCATCCGCGCGCTGGCCGGGGACTTCTTCAGCGGCCACGCCGACGGCTGGTCGTACTTCTGGGTCGGCTTCTTCACCCTGGCCACCTACGGTAACGCCGGCTGGCTGCGCGAGCAGGTGTGCATCTACATGTGCCCCTACGCGCGCTTCCAGAGCGTGATGTTCGACAAGGACACCCTCATCGTCTCCTACGACCCGCGCCGTGGCGAGAAACGCGGCCCGCGCAAGAAGGACGCGGACTACAAGGCCCAGGGCCTGGGCGACTGCATCGACTGCACGATGTGCGTGCAGGTGTGCCCCACCGGCATAGACATCCGCGACGGCCTGCAGATCGAGTGCATCGGCTGCGCCGCCTGCATCGACGCCTGCGACAGCATCATGGACAAGATGGACTACCCGCGCGGGCTGATCAGCTACACCACCGAGCACAACCTGTCCGGCCAGCAGACGCACAAGTGGCGGCCACGGCTGATCGGCTACGCCGTGGTGCTGCTGGTGATGATGGGCGTGCTGGCCGGGGCGTTCCTGACCCGCTCGCTGGTGGGTTTCGACGTCAGCAAGGACCGCGTGCTGTACCGCGAGAACGCCGAAGGGCGCATCGAGAACGTCTACAGCCTGAAGATCATGAACAAGGACCAGCGCGAGCATACCTACGTGATCGAGGCCAGCGGCCTGCCCGACCTGCGCCTGCAGGGCCGCAACGAAATCCGCGTGGCGGCCGGCGACATCGTCAGCCTGCCCGCCGAGCTGTCGGTAGCCCCCGAACAACTGCCTTCCAGCACCAACGAGGTGTACTTCAGCCTCAAGGACGCCGACGACGGCGCGGTGCATGTGCAGGCCAAAAGCCGTTTCATCGGCCCCCAAGTACGCTAAGGAACCCCCATGTTCAACGCCACGGCTGACGCCGCCACCCCTTGGTACAAGCACCTCTGGCCGTGGATACTCATCGCCATGCTGGCCTGCTCGGTAGCCCTCACCCTGTCCATGGTGACCATCGCCGTGGAGCACCCCGACAACCTGGTCACCGACAACTACTACGAGGCCGGCAAGGGCATCGCCCGCTCGCTGGAGCGCGAGCAGCTGGCGGTGGACCTCAAGCAGCGCGCCGACGTGACCCTGGACAGCCTCACCGGCGAGGTCGACGTGCAGCTCAGCGGCGCCAGCCAGCCAGCGCAGATCACCCTGAACCTGGTGTCGCCGACGCAGCCGGAGAAAGACCGTCGCATCGACCTGAACGCCGCCGGCAACGGCCGCTACGTGGGCCATGTGGTGGACCAGGTGCAGGGCCGGCGTTTCGTCGAGCTGCTAGGCGTGCAGGACGGCAAGACCTGGCGCCTGTTCGAGGAAGAACAGGTCAACCCGGACAAGCCCCTGACCCTGGGCGACGAGCCCCTGCAGGCCGCCGAAGCACCGCAGCGCTGATGCAAGCATGATTACCGCCTGCTACCACTGCGCCCTCCCCGTGCCACCCGGCCGCCCGTTCACGGCCCCGGTGCTGGGCCAGCCCCGCGACTTCTGCTGCCCGGGCTGCCAGGCCGTGGCCCAGGCCATCGTCGACGGTGGCCTGGCCAGCTATTACCAGCACCGCGACCAGGCTTCGGCCAACCCCCAGGCACTGCCGCGCCAGTTGCCCGACGAACTGGCGCTGTACGACCGCGCCGACGTGCAGCAGGGCTTCGTCCACGCCCAGGGCCCGCTGCGCGACACCACCCTGATGGTCGAAGGCATCACCTGCGCGGCCTGTGGCTGGCTGATCGAAAAACACCTGCGCAGCCTGGCAGGCGTGGTCGAGGCGCGGCTGAACCTGTCCAACCACCGCCTGTTCGTGCAATGGGCGGACGACCAGCACACCTTGAGCCAACTGCTGGCCGAGCTGCGCCACATCGGCTACGCCGCCCACCCGTGGCAGGCCGACCGCGCCGCCGAGCAATTGGCCGCCGATAACCGCCGCGCCCTGCGCCAGCTGGGGGTGGCCGGCCTGCTGTGGTTCCAGGCGATGATGGCGACCATGGCCACCTGGCCGGAATTCAACATCGACCTCAGCCCGCAGCTGCACACCATCCTGCGCTGGGTGGCGATGTTTCTGACCACGCCCATCGTCTTCTACAGCTGCGCGCCGTTCTTTCAGGGCGCCCTGCGTGACCTGCGCACCCGCCACCTGACCATGGACGTGTCGGTGTCGCTGGCCATCGGCGGCGCCTACCTGGCGGGTATCTGGACCGCCGTCAGCGGCAGCGGCGATTTGTACTTCGACGCCGTGGGCATGTTCGCCCTGTTCCTGCTGGCCGGCCGCTACCTGGAGCGCCGCGCCCGCGAGCGCACGGCGGCGGCCACCGCGCAGTTGGTCAACCTGCTGCCACCCTCGTGCCTGCGCCTGGATGGCCAAGGCCATGCCGAGCGCATCCTGCTGGCCGAACTGGCCCTGCACGACCGCGTGCAGGTGCTGCCCGGCGCGGTGATTCCTGCCGACGGCCGCATCCTCCACGGCCAGTCCAGCGTCGACGAGTCGCTGCTGACCGGCGAATACCTGCCGCTGCCGCGCCAGCCCGGCGACAGCGTCACCGCCGGCACCCTCAACGTCGAGAGCAGTCTGACCATCGAAGTCACGGCGCTTGGCAGCGACACCCGGCTGTCGGCCATCGTCCGCCTGCTGGAACGCGCACAGGCGCAGAAACCCCGCCTGGCGCAGCTGGCCGACCGCGCGGCGCAGTGGTTCCTGTTGTTCTCCCTGGGCTGCGCGGCGGCCATCGGCCTGCTGTGGTGGCACCTGGATGCCGGCCGCGCGTTCTGGGTGGTGCTGGCCATGCTGGTCGCCAACTGCCCCTGCGCGCTGTCGCTGGCCACCCCCACCGCCCTCACCGCCGCTACCGGCAGCTTGCACCGCCTGGGCCTGCTGCTGACTCGCGGGCATGTGCTGGAAGGCCTGAACCAGGTCGACACGGTGATCTTCGACAAGACCGGCACGCTCACCGAGGGCCGCCTGCAACTCACCAGCATCAAGCCCTTGGCGCACCTGGACAGCGACCATAGCCTGGCCCTGGCCGCCGCGCTGGAAAGCCGCTCCGAACACCCCATCGCCCGTGCCTTCGGCCACGCGCGCCTGGTGGCCGAGCAAGTGCGCAGCGAGCCGGGCCTGGGCCTGGAAGGTTGCGTCGAGGGCCAACCGCTGCGCATCGGCAACCCGGCCTGGGCCTGCGCCCTGAGCGCCAGCCCGGCCCCCATGCCACCCGACGACCGCGGCCAGTGGCTGCTGCTGGCCGACGACCGCCAGCCGCTGGCCTGGTTCGGCCTCGATGACCGCCTGCGCGAGGACGCCAAGGCCTTGCTGGACGCCTGCCGTGCGCGCGGCTGGCAGACCTGGCTGCTGTCCGGCGACAGCTCGCCCATGGTCCACGGCGTCGCCACCGCCCTGGGCATCGACCAGGCCCAGGGCAGCCTGGCGCCGGACGCCAAGCTGGCCGTGCTGCAGCGCCTGCGCGGCCAGGGCCGCAAGGTGCTGGTGGTGGGCGACGGCGTCAACGACGTGCCGCTGCTGGCCGCGGCCGATGTCAGCGTGGCCATGGGCAGCGCCACGGACCTGGCCCGCACCTGCGCCGACGCCGTGCTGCTCAACAACCGCCTGGCCACCCTGGTGCAGGCCCTGCACATGGCCCGCCGCACCCGCCGGGTGATTATCCAGAACCTGGTGTGGGCGGCGCTGTACAATGGCCTGATGCTGCCCTTCGCCGCCGCCGGGCTGATCACGCCGATCTGGGCGGCGCTGGGCATGTCGGCCAGCTCCCTGACCGTGGTGCTCAACGCCCTGCGCCTGGCCCGGGTGCCCGCGCCCCGACGCCCGGCGGCGACGCCCACCACCCTTGCGACACCGGAGCTTGCATGCCCGCCCTCTACATCATGATTCCCGCCGCACTGGTGGTGGTCGCCATCGCCATCTACGTGTTCTTCTGGGCGGTGGACAGCGGCCAGTACGACGACCTCGACGGCCCGGCCCACAGCATCCTGTTCGACGACCAGGACCCACGCCACCAGGCCGCCGTCGACGAGGTCAACACCGCCAAGGACAACGCAATCAAGGACAAGGCGCCGCCCCATGCTTGAGCTGGCCCCGCAACTGGTGTCGGCGCTGATCCTGGGGCTGTTGGGCGGCGGCCATTGCCTGGGCATGTGCGGTGGCCTGATGGGCGCCCTGACCCTGGCCATCCCGCCCGAGCAGCGCGGCCGCCGCCTGCGCCTGCTACTGGCCTACAACCTGGGGCGCATCGGCAGCTACGCCTGCGCCGGACTGCTGCTGGGCCTGGCCGGCTGGGCGCTGGCCACCAGCCCCGCGGCCATGGCCTTGCGGGTGGTGGCGGCGCTGCTGCTGATTGCCATGGGCCTGTACCTGGGCGGCTGGTGGAGCGGCCTGGTGCACATCGAACGCCTGGGCCGTGGCCTGTGGCGGTTGATCCAGCCCATGGCCGGGCGCCTGCTGCCCGTCAGCAGCCTGCCGCGTGCGTTGCTGCTGGGGGGGCTATGGGGCTGGCTGCCCTGCGGGCTGGTGTACAGCACCCTGCTGTGGGCCGCCAGCCAGGGCAACGCCGGCCACAGCGCGCTGTTGATGCTGGCCTTCGGCCTGGGCACCTGGCCGGTGCTGCTGGCCACCGGCCTGGCCGCCGAGCGCACTCGCCAGCTGCTGCGCAGGCGCGGGGTGCGTGCGGCCGGTGGCCTGCTGGTGATCGCGTTTGGCCTGTGGACCCTGCCCGGCCCGCACCAGCACTGGCTGATGGGCCATTGAGCGGCGCTTGATGCACGTCAATACCGGTTGGCACGGGCGTCCCTAGACTAGCGAGCATGCACGCAAACCCGGGGAACCCGCATGCTCGACACCCTTGTCTGGGACGCTGACCTGATCCGCCGTCACGATCAGCCAGGCCCGCGCTACACGTCCTACCCAACCGCGGTTCAATTCAACAACCAGGTTGGCTCATTCGACCTGCTGCATGCCCTGCGCGACAGCCGCAAGGCCATGCGCCCGTTGTCGCTGTACGTGCACCTGCCGTTCTGCGCGCACATTTGCTACTACTGCGCCTGCAACAAGGTCATCACCAAGGACCGCGGTCGCGCCCAGCCCTACCTGCAACGCCTGGAACAGGAGATCCAGCTGATCGCCTGCCACCTGGACCCGCGCCAGCCCGTGCAGCAGTTGCACCTGGGCGGCGGCACGCCGACCTTTCTCAGCCATGACGAACTGCGCCAGCTGATGGCAACCCTGCGCAGCCACTTCAACCTGCGCCTGGACGACAGTGGCGACTACGGCATCGAGATCGACCCGCGCGAGGCCGACTGGTCGACCATGGGCCTGCTGCGCGAGCTGGGTTTCAACCGCGTCAGCATCGGCGTGCAGGACTTCGACCCGCAGGTGCAGCGCGCGGTGAACCGCCTGCAGAGCCTGGAGGAGACCCGCGCCATCATCGAGGCCGCGCGCACCCTGCAGTACCGCTCGGTGAACCTGGACCTGATCTATGGCCTGCCGCGCCAGAGCGTCGAGAGCTTCGGGCGCACTGTAGACGAGGTGATCCAGTTGCAGCCCGATCGCCTGTCGGTGTTCAACTACGCGCACCTGCCCGAGCGCTTCATGCCCCAGCGGCGCATCGACCACGTCGAGCTGCCACCGCCGGGGGTGAAACTGCAGATGCTGCAACGCACCATCGAGCAGCTGACCGGCGCCGGCTACCGCTACATCGGCATGGACCACTTCGCCCTGCCCGACGACGACCTGGCCATCGCCCAGGAAGAAGGCCAGCTGCAGCGCAACTTCCAGGGCTACACCACCCACGGCCATTGCGACCTGATCGGCCTGGGCGTGTCAGCCATCAGCCAGGTGGGCGACCTCTACAGCCAGAACAGCAGCGACCTCAACGAATACCAGGCCGCCCTGGCCGATGCCCAGCTGGCCACCGCCCGCGGCCTGGGCTGCAGCGCCGATGACCGCCTGCGGCGGGCGGTGATCCAGCAGCTGATCTGCCATTTCGAGCTGACGTTTGCCGACATCGAACAACGCTTCAACGTGGATTTTCGCGGCTACTTCGCCGATATCTGGCCGCAACTGCAGGCCATGGCCGCCGATGGCCTGATTGAATTGAACGACGCGGGCATGACCGTGCGCCCGGTGGGCCGCCTGCTGGTGCGCTCATTGTGCATGCTGTTCGACGCACACCTTGAACTGCACAACCGCCAGCGTTTCTCCCGTGTCATCTGAGCCCGCCGGCTTACTTCGCCGCCAGCGCCCCGGCCTGGATCACCTGCTCGGGCGACAGGTTCTGGTCCTTCATGGCCTGCCCCAGGCTGTTGGTGGCCACCAGCAACGCTGCGTTGATGGCGTTGATCGCGCTTTGCAGCGCGGCCATGCGCGCCTGGCGCTGCTGCGCGGGCAAGTCCTTGTCGTTGGCCAGGGCCTGCAGCTCGGCCATTTTCTCGGCCAGCTGCTTCTTCAATTCGCGGATCATTTTCAGGGTTTGCTGGATGGTCGGCGGCAACCCGCTTTCTTCTATGTCCTTATTGTTACTTTGGCTTGCAGCCTTGCTCACCCCTACCGCAGACAGGGTCACAGACACCGCCGGCGTGGCTGCAGGCTCGGTGCCATCATTGCTGGCCGTGGGCTGCGGATTACTGTCATGAATCTGCCATTGGCTGGTGGTCGGCGTGTTGCGCGGGTCGAAAGTGAGCATCGCAAGGCTCCATGCGGATAGCGTGATGTCATTTGTATCGACAATGAAATAAATAACTTGAGGCGCTTTCCATGACTAAACCGCGGCTGGTCTCATACGTTTCAAAAGCGTACCCTTACAGTCATTGTGTGTTTTTCCAAAGGATTTGAACTGATGTCCGAGCCAGTAAAAGTACGTACTGTCACTCAGGCCCACTGCAAGGATTGCAGCCTGGCACCCCTGTGCCTGCCCCTGTCGTTGAACCTGGAAGACATGGACGCCCTGGACGAGATCGTCAAGCGTGGCCGCCCGCTGAAGAAAGGCGAATACCTGTTCCGCCAGGGCGACCGCTTCGGTTCCGTGTACGCCGTGCGCTCCGGCGCGCTGAAAACCTTCAGCCTCAGCGACGGTGGCGAAGAGCAGATCACCGGCTTCCACCTGCCCAGCGAACTGGTGGGCCTGTCGGGCATGGACGCGGAGGCCTACCCGGTCACCGCCCAGGCCCAGGAAACCACGTCGGTGTGTGAAATACCCTTCGAACGCCTGGACGAACTGAGCGTGCAATTGCCCCAGCTACGGCGCCAGCTGATGCGCGTGATGAGCCGGGAGATTCGCGACGACCAGCAGATGATGTTGCTGCTGTCGAAGAAATCCGCCGACGAACGGATCGCCACGTTCCTGGTCAACCTCTCCGCGCGGTTCCGCGCCCGCGGCTTCTCGGCCAACCAATTCCGCCTGAGCATGTCGCGCAACGAGATCGGCAATTACCTGGGACTGGCCGTGGAGACGGTGTCGCGGGTGTTCACGCGCTTCCAGCAAAGCGAACTGATTGCCGCCGAGGGCAAGGAGATCCACATCCTCGACCCGATCCAGTTGTGCGCCCTGGCCGGCGGCACCCTGGAAGCCTGATTTCGACCTGACCGATCGAACAGGTATACTGGCGGGCATATTTTGCCTGCCAGGACCTTCCCACGATGGTTATCGATACCTTCAGCTTCAAATCCCTGATCCGCCCCGTCGTGGACTTCCCCAAGCCCGGTGTCATCTTCCGTGACATCACCCCACTGTTCCAGTCGCCCAAGGCGCTGCGCATGGTGATCGACAGCTTCGTGCACCGCTACATCGACGCCGACTTCACCCACATCGGCGCCATGGACGCCCGCGGCTTCCTGATCGGCTCCATCGTCGCCCACGAGCTGAACAAGCCGCTGATCCTGTTCCGCAAGCAGGGCAAGCTGCCCGCCGACGTGCTGGCCGAGGGCTACAAGACCGAATACGGCGAAGCGTTCCTGGAAGTGCACGCCGACAGCCTGTGCGAAGGCGACTCGGTGATTCTGTTCGACGACCTGATCGCCACCGGTGGCACCCTGATCGCTGCCGCCAATCTGGTGCGCCGCATGGGCGCGCGCGTGCATGAAGCCAGCGCGATCATCGACCTGCCGGAGCTGCTGGGTTCCCAGCGCCTGGAAGACATGGGCATTCCGACGTTCTGCCTGACCAACTTTGCGTTGACCGACATGTAATGCCAGACGCGGCCTGCGGCCGCTGCTACGGGGTTTGTAGCAGCGGCCGCAGGCCGCGTCCGCCGCACCGCCAATTCAAAGACTGATCGGCTTGCGCCCGGCAAACGAATGCGCCAGCGTGCCGCCGTCGACCATCTCCAGCTCGCCGCCCAGCGGCACGCCGTGGGCAATGCGCGACGCTACCAGGCCCTTGCTGGCCAGCAGTTGGGCGATGTAATGGGCCGTGGCCTCGCCTTCAACCGTGGGGTTGGTGGCCAGGATCACCTCGGTGAAGGTGCCCTGCGCTTCGATGCGCGCCATCAGTTGCGGAATGCCGATGGCCTCCGGGCCCAGGCCGTCCAGCGGCGACAGGTGGCCCTTGAGCACGAAGTAGCGGCCACGGTAGCCGGTCTGCTCCACCGCATACACGTCCACCGGGCCTTCCACCACGCACAGCAGGGTGTCGTCACGGCGGTGGTCGGCGCATTGCGGGCACAGGTCCTGCTCGGTCAGCGTGCGGCACAGGCGGCAGTGGCCCACGCCTTCCATGGCCTGGCTCAAGGCCTGGGCCAGCCGGGTGCCGCCGCTGCGGTCACGCTCCAGCAGTTGCAGCGCCATGCGTTGGGCGGATTTCTGACCCACGCCTGGCAAGGTGCGCAGGGCGTCGATCAGTTGGCGGATCAGTGGGCTGAAGCTCATGGGGTAAACGCCTGACAAAAACAACGAGACGCGGTTTATACCCGCGCCTCCGGGTGGCGTCAAATGCTCACGCCTCTGACATTTTGACCACCAGCTTGCCGAAGTTGCGCCCCTGCAGCAGGCCGATGAACGCCTCGGGTGCATTCTCCAGGCCGTCCACTACGTCCTCGCGGAAGCGCACCCTGCCGTCCCGTACCCACGGCAGCATGGCCGCGGTGAATTCGGCCTGGCGGTCGCCGAAGTCGTCGAAGACGATAAAGCCCTGCATGCGGATGCGCTTGGTCAGCAGCAGCCGTGGCAGCAGCGACAGGCGGTCGGGGCCGGCCGGCAGTTCCGTGGCGTTGTACTGGGCGATCAGCCCACACACCGGAATGCGCGCGCAGGGGTTGAGCAGCGGCATCACCGCGTCGAACACCGCGCCGCCGACGTTCTCGAAATAGATGTCGATGCCCTGGTCGCAAGTGGCGGCCAGGTCCTGGGCGAAGGTTGGCGACTTGTGGTCCAGGCAGGCATCGAAGCCCAGTTCGTCCACCACGTAGCGGCACTTATCGGCACCACCGGCCACACCCACCACTTTCAAGCCCTTGAGCTTGGCCACCTGCCCCACCACCGAACCTACGGCGCCGGACGCTGCGGCCACCACCAGGGTTTCACCGGCCTTGGGCTCGCCGATGTGCATCAGCCCCATGTAGGCAGTCATGCCGGGCATGCCCAGCACGCCCAGGGCCAGGGACGGGTTGGGGATGCCGGCGGGCAGCACGATGAGGTCGTCGCCGTTGGAGATGCTGTGGCTCTGCCAGCCGGTCATGCCCACCACCTGGTCGCCCACATGGTATTTGGGGTGGCGCGACTGCTCGACCACGCTCACGGCGCCGCCGGTCATCACCTCGTCGATCTGCACCGGCGCGGCGTAGGACGGCGCGTCGCTCATGCGCCCACGCATGTAGGGGTCCAGCGACAGATAGAGGGTGCGCAGCAGCACCTGGCCGTCTTCAAGGTCCGGCAGCGCCGCGCGCTCCAGGCGGAAGTTTTCCGGGGTGGGGGCGCCCTTGGGGCGCGACACCAGCACGATGCGCTGGTTGAGGGTGAGGTCCTGTGACATCGAAGGGCTCCTTGGTAGAGGGCAATACAGATGCAGACCCTACCACGCCCCACGACGTTCCCCGTAGCAGCGGCCGAAGGCCGCGTCCCAGGCACCACGTTCCCCCCTGACGCGGCCTGGCGGCCGCTGCTACAGGATAAAACAACAATGCCAGGCGGGTGCCTGGCATTGGGGTGCAGCGCAAGGTGCCTTAGAACGGCATCTTGAAACCTGGAGGCAGTTGCATGCCAGCGGTCATGCCGCCCATTTTTTCCTGGCTGTTGGCTTCGATCTTGCGCACGGCGTCGTTGACGGCGGCGGCGATCAGGTCTTCCAGCACTTCCTTGTCTTCCTGCATCAGGCTGTCATCCAGGCTAATGCGCTTGACGTCGTGACGACCGGTCATCACCACGCTCACCAGGCCGGCGCCGGATTGACCGGTCACTTCGGCGTTGGCCAGTTCTTCCTGCATCTTGGCCATTTTTTCCTGCATCTGCTGCGCCTGCTTCATCAGGCCGGCCATGCCACCTTTCATCATGGGGATCACCTCATCGGTTGTTTGGTTGGCCGCACGGCGCCTCGCTCAGGAGGCACCGCGCGTGGTTAACGGGTTACTGGCTTTGGCTGACCAAAGCGTCGACAGGTTCAATAGTATCCTCACGCACCACCGCGCCGAACTGGCGAATCATCTGCTGGATGAACGGATCGCCATGGATCGAGGCCTCGGCTTCGCCCTGGCGCTCGGCGCGGCGACGCGACGCCGCCTGGGCCGGGGTTTCCTGCTCGGGGCGGATCAGTTCCATGGTCAGCGTGAGAGTGCGGCCGTGGTACTGGTTCAGCGCCTCGTTCAGGCGGCGCTGCTGGGTGGCGTTGAACAGCGCGCTGTGGGCCGGGTCCAGGTGCAGCAGCCAGTGGTCGCCGTCCACGGCAATCAGGGTGCAGTTGGCGGCGATGCTGCCGGTCATGCCGGAAATCGGCAGCTTGGGGAACAGTTCGAGCCATTGCAGGGCCAGGCCGGTGGCCGGCTTGGAGGCTGGCAGCGGCTCGGGGGCGGCAACCGGCTCGGGCGCGCTCTCGCTGGCCAGTTCGTCCAGGTAGCTGTAGCCCCCGGCGTCCATGTCCGGCGCGTAGTAGTCCTCGTCCATCGGCGGCTCGTCGTCGCGGTCCATGCCGGCGGGCAGGTACTCGATGGGTGGCACGTCCATTTCCGGTGCCGGCGGCACCACGCTGGCGGGCACGGGCGTCGGCATGGGCGTGAGCGCCGGCTGTTCGGCGACCACGTCCAGCAGGGGTTCTTCCAGGGGCACCGGCAACGGGTCCGGCTCGACCTGGGCGGCGGGCGGCGGCTCGATGGGCGCCGGCTCGTTCCACGGCAGGTCGACATCGGCCACGGCCGGCGCTGGCTGGGCCGGTGGCTCAGGGGTGGGTGCAGGCGCGGGCGGCGCCACCACCGGTGCGGGCGGTGGCGCGACAGGAGCCGGTACGGGGGCGGCAATGGCCGCCACGGTGGGCGCGGCAGCCGGGGCTTGCGGGGACTCAGCCGTGGCTTGGCTGGTCCCCACCGGCTTTAGCACCGGCCTGGGGGCATCGCCGGTATCCGCCGGGCGGAAGGCCAGCATGCGCAGCAGCACCATCTCGAAGCCGCTGCGTGGGTCCGGTGCCAGCGGCAGGTCACGACGGCCGATCAGACCCATCTGGTAATAAAACTGTACGTCCTCGGCCGGCAGCGCCTGGGCCACCGCCAGCACCCGGTCACGGTCGCCGTGGCCGTTGTCCACGGCCTCCGGCAACGCTTGGGCCACGGCCACGCGGTGCAGCACGTTGAGCATTTCCGCCAGCACGCCGTTCCAGTCCGGGCCCTGTTCGGCCAGGTGGCGCACGGCTTCCAGCAACGCACGGGCGTCGCCTTCGAGCAGCGCCTGCAGCACGCCGTATACCTGGCCGTGGTCCAGGGTGCCGAGCATGGCGCGCACATCAGCGGCCAATACCTTGCCTTCACCGAAGGCAATGGCCTGGTCGGTGAGGCTCATGGCGTCGCGCATCGAGCCATCGGCGGCGCGGCCCAGCAGCCACAGGGCGTCGTCCTCGAACGGCACCTGTTCGGCGCCCAGCACGTGGCTGAGGTGCTCGACCACCCGCTCCGGGGTCATGTTCTTCAGGGAGAACTGCAGGCAGCGCGACAGGATGGTGGCCGGCAGCTTCTGCGGGTCGGTGGTGGCGAGGATGAACTTGACGTAGGGCGGCGGCTCTTCCAGCGTTTTCAGCAATGCGTTGAACGAGTGGCTGGACAGCATGTGCACTTCGTCGATCAGGTAGACCTTGAAGCGCCCGCGGCTCGGGGCGTACTGCACGTTGTCGAGCAGCTCGCGGGTGTCCTCGACCTTGGTGCGGCTGGCGGCGTCGATCTCGATCAGGTCGACGAAGCGGCCCTCGTCGATCTCGCGGCACACCGAACATTCGCCGCATGGCGTAGAAGTAATGCCGGTCTCGCAGTTCACGCACTTGGCGATGATACGGGCGATGGTGGTCTTGCCCACGCCGCGGGTACCGGTGAACAGGTAGGCGTGGTGCAGGCGCTGGTTGTCCAGCGCATTGATCAGAGCCTTGAGCACATGGGTCTGGCCAACCATTTCGCGGAAGGAGCGCGGACGCCATTTACGGGCAAGAACCTGATAACTCATCGAAAACCGTCGCAACTAGAATGCCAAAGACCGCTAATCGTAGCGGAGCAGGGGCAAAAATGCATCCAATGCTTGCCGATCAAGCGTCACCGGGCATGACGAAGGCCAGATAGTGGCTAAGCTGATGGCTTGTACGCGTTTTTACGGCATGGAGACGCCGATGCGCCTGACCTTGACCGCGCTGCTGCTGATTGCCGGCCAATGCCTGGGGGCGCCCGCGCCGCTGCGCTTTTCCATCGCCGAAAGCTGGACCATGCCCCTGGTGCAAGTGACCAATGGCGCACCTACCCAGGGCATCCTGTACGACATGATGCAGAGCCTGGCGCGCCAGGTGGGGGCGCCCGCCGAGTTCCACGTCATCGCCCGCCTGCGCCTGCAGGCGGCCATGGAGCATGGCGACGTGGACGTGCGCTGCTACGCCGCCCAGTCATGGCTGCCGGGGCTGTCGGGCGACTATATATGGAGCCTGCCGCTGGTCACCCAGCGCGACTACCTGGTGGCCCGCGCCGACGACAGCCAGCCCGTGAACCTCGACACCCTGCCCGCCCAGCCCATCGGTACCGTGCTGGGCTACACCTATGACGCCCTGCAGGCGCGCCTGGCCAGCGGCCAACTGGTCCGCGACGACGCCCGCGGCCAGGACCAGGTGCTGCAGAAGCTGCTGGCGCGCCGCTACCGCTACGCCATGACCAACAAGCTGTCCCTGGACTGGTTCAACCGGCAATTGCCGCCGGCCCAGCAGCTCAAGCCGGTGGCCTTCGTCGAGGAGCAGGCGCTGGGCTGCTACGTGCGCAACGACCCGGCGGTGCCGGTGCAACGGATACTGCGCACCCTGCTGCGCATGAAGATGTCCGGCGAGATCGACCAACTGGTGCAGCACTACACCGGAACCCCGTAGCAGCTGCCGAAGGCTGCGTCAGCTCCCCGCGCGCTACCGGGGACGCAGCCTTCGGCAGCTGCTACGGATTGTTGTATCATCCTCGACAAGTTGATTCAAAATGTAAGGGAATACAATGAAATACCTGCGCCCCCTCCTGGCCGCGGCGTTGCTGTGCGCCGTGCAACTTCCCACCTACGCCGATGCGCCGCCCGCCGCCGCGCAAACCCGCCCGGCCATGACCGCCAAGCAGCTGCTGGCTTCGCTCAAACCCCAGCACGGCACCGTCCAGCTGCCGGGTGACATCGCCACCCTGACGCTCAACGACGACTTCTATTACCTGTCCCCCGACGACACCGAGCGCGTGCTGAACATCGGCTGGGGCAACCCGCCCGGCATCAAGACCCTGGGCATGATCGTGCCGAAGGCCACCAACCTGCTGTCTGAAGGCGGCTGGGGCGTGATCGTCAGCTACACCGAGGACGGCCACATCGCCGACGATGACGCGGCCAAGATCGACTACAACCAGTTGCTCAAGGACATGCAGGCCGAGGACGAGGACGACAACAAGGCGCGCCACGAGCAAGGCTACGACGGCATTACCCTGGTGGGCTGGGCCGAACCGCCGCACTACGACCAACAGAGCCACAAGATCTACTGGGCCAAGGAACTGAAGGCCGAGCACGCCGACGTCAACAGCCTGAACTACAGCATTCGCGTGCTGGGGCGCAAAGGCGTGCTGGAGCTCAACGCCGTGGCCGCCATGAGCGACCTGCCGACCATCAAGCGCGAACTGCCCCAGGTGATGGGCTTCGCCGATTTCACCGACGGCAACCGCTACGCCGACTACAGCCCTGCCACCGACAAGCTGGCCGCCTACGGCCTGGCCGCGCTGGTGGCGGGCGGCGTCGCCAGCAAGGCCGGCTTGTTCGCCAAGCTGGGGCTGATGCTGCTGGCGCTGAAGAAGTTCGTGATCATCGGCGTGGTGGCCGTCGCGGCGTTCCTGCGCAAGCTGTTCAGCCGCCAGCGCTGAAGGCCATCACGACGCCACGGCGGCAGGCCCCAGCAACGCCTCGGTGCTATGGCTGAAGCCGCCGTCGTCGGTGCCCAGCATGCGGTTGTAGATCAGGCGGCTGAGCACCGACTGCGGCAGGTTGAAGTTGCGCCGGAACGGCGTGACGACCCATTCATTGGCCATGGTTTTCTCCATCAGCCGCTCGAAACTGCCCACCACGGTCTTGGCCGCATGGTCGCGGCTGACCCCGCCACGCTGGTAGAACGCCGCGGCATCCCGTGCTGCCCGGTACAGCACGTTGCACACCTGGGCCACGGTATAGCTGCGCAACGCCGTGATGATCATGGCTCGGGTCTTGTCGCCGGCGCGGTAGCCCAGGCGGTACTCCTCCAAGGCCATCTCCAGGAACGCCAGGCATTCGAGCAACGCCAGTTCGTCGCAGCAGGCGCGCAGCTCCGTTGCCCCGGCGAGGAGGAAACCAGGGTGCAGGACGTGATGCTCCAGCAAATCGTACAGCGCAGGCCCGGCAACACCCGGCACGGTGGGCAACCAGCGCACTTCATTGAAGTGCACGCGGGCGTTCTGGTCCTTGTCGAGGTCGATGGCGGCCGGGTCCGAGGCCGGGTCCACGGCGATCACCCCCGCGCGCCACAGGTCATTGATCAGCTCCCGGTCCATGTCACGCTGGGGCGTCAGCCGTTCCTGGCGCACCTGGCAGTAGGGGCGGATGTGCGACAGGTCCTCGCTGCCGGCGTACTTCAGCAAGGCCAGCAGGTACAGGCAGTGGCGTGGCGCCAGCGCCGACAGCGGCCGCCCCTCGGCCATGGCCTGCTCGAACGCCTGCACGATGCGCAGGCGCTTGGCGATGGCCAGTTGTTCCTGTTCGCTGGCCTGGCATGCGTCGCAGCGAAACGGCCGCCCCTCGCTGCGGGAAATGAAATCGGTGCGGGTGGCGAACAGCAGCGGCTCGGCGCAGCGTGCGCATTTCATCACCGTGGACCAGGCCCGGGAATGGCGCCGCACCACGGCCGTCAGCTCGGACTGGCTCAGGCCTTCGTCGCGGTAGATGCGCGCCACGGTCTCGGCGAACCGCCCGCTGTCGGCGTCCAGGCGCCAGTAGCGCAGGCACAGGGCACGTATCTCGGGGTCGGCGTCCAGGTACTCGATATACAGGCCTGGGTGTTCGGTCATGGGGCTGGTCTCGGGTGGCTTTTACAGTGCCACCACTGTAGAGCCCCCGCCGTGGCGAGGAAGCCGGACGGGTCCCAAGCAAAAGCGTGAAATTTCCGAAGACTGTGAAGTGCGCTTCCTACAAACGCGCCCGGGGCAACGCGGTGCCAAGGACGCGGCCTGGGGCCGCTGCTACGGGGTTAGTAAGTGCCTACCACGTGGCGTACGCGCTCCAGGGCATGGCGCAGCGCGCCCATGTCCACCGAGCCCAGCGCCAACCGGATGGCGTGGGGCACGTGCGCCGAGGTGGCGAACGGCTCGGCGGTCGACACCGCCACCTGCTCGCGCAACAGTGCCACGGCCACCTGGTCGGCGCGCAGTTCTTCAGGCAGCGGCAGCCAGATGAAGTAGGACGCAGGGTGGCGCACCAGCGGCATGCCCTTGAGCACCTGCCCTGCCAGGGCTTGCCGGGCGCGCGCGTCCTGGCGCTTGTAGGCCTCGCACTGGCTGACGGTGCCGTCCTTCAGCCACTGGCAGGCGATGGCCGTCATCACCCCCGGGGTGTTCCAGTGGGTGGCGCGGATCATCCGCTCGATAGCGGCCACCCACGGCAGCGGCGCCGCCACGAAGCCCACGCGCAGGCCGGTGGCCACGCTCTTGGAAAACCCCGACACATAGACCGTCCGTTCCGGCGCGAAGGTGGCCAAGGGTGGCGGTGCGTCCTCTACCAGAAAGGCGTAGGCAGCGTCCTCGATCACTATCAGATCATGCCGACGCGCCACCGCCGCCAGGTGTTCACGCTGGGTGACGTCCATCACCCAACCCAGCGGGTTCTGCAGGGTCGGCATGCAGTACAGCGCCCGCACGCGACGGCGCTGGCACAACGCATCCAGCGCCTCGAGGTCAGGCCCTTGCCCTTTCACCGGGATCGGCACCAGTTCCACCCGATGGGCCTCGGCGACAATCTTGAAGCCGGGGTAGGTCAAGGCATCCACTGCCACCACGTCACCGGGCTGCAGCAGCCCCATCACCGTCACCGCCAGGCCGTGCTGGGCGCCCGTGACAATCAGCGTCTGTTCGGCGCTCACCTCCAGCCTCTGGGCCTGCAGGTACCCCGCCATCGCCGCGCGCTCCAGCGGCCGGCCGGCATGAGGCTGGTAGCGCAGCAGCGCCTCCAGGTCGCCGGCGGTAGCAAGGTTGCGCAGCGCTGCGCGCAGCCTGTCGGCCTGGCCGGGCATGGAGGGGTAATTGAAATTGAGGTCGAGCATGCCGGCGGCCACGGGCGCCTGGTCCACGCCGTGGCCGGCGGGCAACTGGGTGTCGCGCACGAAGGTGCCGCGGCCGGTCTCGCCACTGACCAGGCCCATGGTCGCCAGCTCGGCGTACACCCGCGTCGCCGTCACCAGCGCCAGGCCATGCTCGCCGGCCAGCTCGCGATGGGTAGGCAAGCGCGTGCCGGGCAGCAGGCGGCCGGCATGAATGTCAGCAGCAAAGCGGTCCACCAGTTGCTTGTAACGAGCGCGGGCCATAGGCAGATGTATCCATGACAATCATTTGATTGTGCTGATTTTCGCTCCTAGGATGGATCGCCTGCAATCCCCACTCCCTTCAGGAAACGCCATGGAACGCACCAGCACCACCGCCCCCTTCGCCAAGCCCTCCAGCGGCTGGCTCAACGGTTTCATCGGCGTGCTGATCTTCAGCGGCTCGCTGCCCGCCACGCGCCTGGCGGTGCTGGATTTCGACCCGTTGTTCCTCACCGTTGCCCGCGCCACGCTGGCGGGCCTGCTGGCCCTGGCCGTATTGCTGTTGTTCAAGGAGCGGCGCCCGGGGCGTGGGCAGCTGTTCTCGCTGGGCATCGTGGCGCTGGGCGTGGTGGTCGGCTTCCCGCTGCTGACGGCCCTGGCGCTGCGCCATGTCACCTCTGCCCATTCCATCGTCTTCCTCGGCCTGCTGCCCATGGCCACGGCGATGTTTGCCGTGCTGCGCGGCGGCGAGCGGCCGCGGCCGGCGTTCTGGCTGTTCTCGGTGATCGGTGCCCTGCTGGTGGTCGGCTACGCCTTGGCCCAGGGGGTAGCGGCAGCGCCACTCGGCGACCTCCTGATGCTCGGCGCGGTGCTGGTCTGCGGCCTGGGCTACGCCGAAGGCGCTGCCCTGTCGCGCAGCCTGGGCGGCTGGCAGGTGATCTCCTGGGCGCTGGTGCTGGCCCTGCCCTTCATGGCCGTGGCCACGGCGCTGCTGATGCCGCCCAGCTTCGCCAACGTGCACCTGGCCGGCTGGTTGAGCCTGGGCTACGTGGCGTTGTTCAGCATGTTCATCGGCTTTGTGTTCTGGTACCGCGGCCTGGCCCAGGGTGGCATCGCGACGGTGGGGCAATTGCAGTTGCTGCAACCGTTCTTCGGCCTGGCGTTGGCAGCGACGGTGCTCGGGGAGCAAGTGAGCTGGGGAATGCTGGGGGTGACGATGGGCGTGATTGGCTGTGTGGCCGGGGTGCGGCGGTTCGGGCGCTGAGGCCAGTACCGGCATCTTGCTTGACACTCGTGCACCGCGCCAAGCAGTGTAGAGGCGCACCACAGTCAATCTTCTTCCCTGCCAAGGATGCCTATGCCGACTGTAATGGATTACGCCGCCCTGCTCGCCCTCGCCGAGAAAACCGCCGCCGTTGCCATTCCCTGTAGCTGTACCGCCAAACCCCTGGTGGGGTGGGAGGGCTGGCCGGTAACCCTGCGCGAAGCCCAGTTCACCCAGGTGGGCACCCTTGCGCAGTTCGACGCCGACCAGGCCACGCTTGACGAATACCACCCCGCAGGCACCAGTTACTGGTCAGCGCACGCGCCCATCGCGCCGCTGTATTACCCCTACAACCAATGCGGGGTGTGGCAATGCAGCGCGTGCGGGCGGGCCTACCTGCGCTACAACGACGATGGCGCCTACCATTCCGAAAGCCGCATCCGGCTGCTTGGCGCCACATTGCTGGTGGACGCCCCGCACCCGCACGGCGGGCGCTGACAGCCTAGGCGTACCAACGGCTCAAGGGCATGGGCTGCCCGCCCTGCACAGCCTGCACCGTAGTGAACAGGTCGATCATGCGCAGCAGGTAGGTATGCTGCTCGCGCAGTGTCGCCGCGCCCTGCCGCGCAATGGCCTGGCGCTCGTCCTCGTGTTCCAGGTAATAGGCGCAGATCTCCAGCAGGTCCTGGGTGTCACGGAAAATCACCAGGTCCTTGCCGTTGGTGAACAGCTTGCCCAGGTCCTGCTTGTCGTTGGTCAGCAGGAAACCGCCGCAACTCAGCACATCGAAAATGCGCATTGGCAGCCCGTACTCGACGAACGAGCGGCTGAGGTTGAGGTTGATCTTCGACTGCTGGAAAATCTTCGGCATCGTCTCGAAATGATCCGCGTGCCCGGCATATCCCTGAATCTGTCCTTCCCATTCGCTGTTGCCGTACACCCGCAGGTCGAAACGCTGTTCAACCTGGCGCACCAGGCCAATTCGCTCTTGCCAGGAGTGTTCGCGCGCGAGCAGGTAAGCCAGCTTTTCCGCGGGGCTGAGCAAGTGTTCGCCGGTGAGCCCGTAGCCGGATTCCCGGTTGACGTCGGCAATCAGCGCCTCGTCGATGTGCTCGGCCAGGGTAAAGGTTGCGCTGGGTTGGTCCAACGACTGGATCAACGCCGCGCAGCGAGCGCTGGTGCTTGGCGATAACCTGGGCTGGATCAGCGAGGCGTACTCGGTCCTGGTCAGGTTGGCGACAAAACTGATGTCGTGCACAAGGTCCACGGCCGCGCCTTGTTGCTGGAGCTGCTCGATGCGCCCCGGGTTGGCGGCCACCGGCAAATGGTAAATCTGCCGCACCCCACGCGCCCTCAAGCGCTGGGCAATGGCCGCGTCGTAGGCGAAGGTGAAACTGTGCGAATGTTTGACGGCGCCGTCGTAGAGCGGATAACACGGCGTATCGATGACCCACGCCAGGTAGGTGACCTTCAGCAGTTCGCAGACTTCGGAGATGTAGCGGTTGAAGTTGATGGTCAGCACATAGTCCGGCCGGCTGCTCATCAAGCCCATCACGTTATCTTCGGTGATGGGCAGGCAGGTAACGCGAAAGCCGAGGGTGCGCAGCGCGTCGGCGCAGTCCCGGGACACCACCGGCGCCTCGAATACCACGACCAGGGCGGCCGATTGGGGATGTTCAGCGTCCACGGCAAAGTCTCTGAAAGTGAAGGTCGAAAGCCTACCATAGCAGGGGTGGCGGCCCTAGACGCAGCCTGCGGCAGCGGCTACGTGAGTCTAGAGTTGCTTTATCCGCCCTACAGCAGAAACGGAAATTCCATGTTCAAACGGACCTTGGCGATCCTCGCCGCCCTCACCACGCTTCCCGCCCATGCCGGCACCCTGTGCAACCTGGTGACCGACGCGAAAACCTCCGCCGTCCTTGAGCAAACCGGCGACTGCACCACCCGAGTCACCCCCGCCTCCACCTTCAAGCTCGCCATCAGCCTGATGGGCTTTGACGCCGGTTACCTGCACGACGCCCACACCCCGGTGCTCAACTACCAACCCGGCGACCCCGACTGGGGTGGTGCCAACTGGCTGCAACCCACCGACCCGGCGCGCTGGATCAAATACTCGGTGGTCTGGTATTCCCAGCGCATCACCCATGCGCTGGGCGCCGCCAAGGTCGGCCACTACACCCGCGCGTTCCGCTACGGCAACGCCGACCTGTCTGGCGACCCGGGCAAAGGCAACGGCATGGACCGCGCCTGGATCGGCTCCTCGCTTAAAATCTCGCCGGTGGAACAGGCCGCGTTCCTGCAACGGCTGGTGAACCGCACGTTGCCGGTGAGCCGCCATGCCATGGACCTGACTGCGCGGCTGGCGCTGATTGATGAACGCCCTGACGGTTGGGAAATACATGGCAAGACGGGCATGGCGTACCCACGCGATGCCAATGGCGTTAGCGATGAAGCCCATGGCTATGGATGGTTTGTGGGGTGGGGCATGAAGGCTGGGCGCACGGTGGTGTTCGTACGGCTGGTACAGGACGAGCAGGCAGGGGGTGTTTCAGCAGGATTGCGAGCGCGTGGGGAACTGCTACGCGATTGGCCCACAATAACAACCCACCCGTAGCAGCTGCCGAAGGCGGCGTCCGAGGTTTCCAGGGTGCCCGGTCGTAACGCGGGGGCTTTGGACGCGGCCTGTGGCCGCTGCTACGTGCGGTGTACCTGACATGGCGCCCACGCGCGCCCGTAGCAGCGGCCGCAGGCCGCGTCCGAGGTTGCCGGAAATATTGTTGAACGCCACAAAGACAAAACCCCCACCTGCCTTCGCAGATGGGGGTTTCGGAATTTAATCTTGACGATGACCTACTCTCACATGGGGAAACCCCACACTACCATCGGCGATGCATCGTTTCACTGCTGAGTTCGGG